>JAGPDJ010000037.1 GCA_018057635.1 Ferruginibacter sp.
AGTATATGATACGGAAAATTCACTGTGCAATCCAAGGGAAGATATCAGAAGAGCGGTCATTCAATATTTACAAGCCAGGCAGTAAAAAATACAAAGCAGATTTCTTACTGTACAATTTATACTGTTTTCAATAAGAGATATGCTTACCTTAACGGTGTATTTCTTCAAACATAAAATTAAAATATGTTTACAAAATCAGACATTGAAAAATACTTCACTGCCGAAAAATCTGAAAGCCTGCTTTTTGTGATCATCGGATTTGCGGCTATTATTGCAGCGGTTATTTTCTTTTTCTTCCTTAAAACAAATTTTTACAAAGGATTGTCGGTGCCGATTTTGCTCATTGCTTTTATACAAATATCTGTTGGATATACTGTTTACAAAAGAAGTGACAGCGACCGCAAACGGAACACGTATGCATATGACCTCAACCCTGGCGAACTTAGCAACAAAGAAATACCAAGAATGCTGGCTGTAGAAAAGAATTTCATTGTATACCGCTGGATTGAAATCGGGCTAATACTTGCCGGGCTCATTTTGATATTTCTCTATAGAACAAATACCGAAAAGTCTTTTTGGTATGGCCTCGGTATTGGATTGGCCATACAGGCAGCCATCATGCTGGGCGCAGATTATTTTGCAGAAGCGCGGGCAAAAATTTATACAAAGGGATTGCAGGAATTTACGAGAGAAAAATAAGGGATAGATACACGGATCACACTGATTTGACAGATGAGCACAGATAATATTTAATAAATATTTGAAATGAATTTCTGGAATATGAGTTTACCGGATTCTTAAAATCAACCAGCTGATGCATTACAATCCAAAAAAAGAGTAATAATAAAATCTGTGCTAATCAGCATCATCCGTGTCATCCGCGTTTCCATCCTACAACGGGCATTTCTGGTGATAATCTATGATCTCTATGGGTGTGTGTTTGAATTCATAATCTGAATAATGCAAACTCATTTCATCCAGCACTTCGTTGATAGCTTCAGGACTGGTTAGCGTTACCAGTTTTAAACGGTATTCTTTTATTCCGGGTAGCCCTTTCAGGTAATTGGTATAATGCCTCCGCATTTCATTGATCCCCACAAAGGGACCTTTCCAGGCTACAGATTTTTCCAGGTGCTTCCTGCAAACAGCGATCCGTTCTTCCAATGTTGGCGGAGGAAGTATGGTTTGAGTTTGTAAAAAATGCCTGATCTCCCTGAATATCCATGGGTAACCGATTGCTGCCCTTCCGATCATGATGCCATCCACTCCGTAACGATTCTTGTATTCAAGTGCTTTTTGCGGACTGTCAATATCTCCATTTCCAAAAATGGGAATATGTATACGAGGATTGTTTTTTACTTTCCCGATTAACGTCCAATCAGCTTCTCCTTTATACAACTGGCTGCGGGTTCTTCCGTGTATTGCGAGTGCTTTAACACCGATATCCTGCATACGCTCAGCTACTTCTTCAATGTTTTTTGTTTGTTCATCCCAACCAAGCCTTGTTTTTACGGTTACCGGAAGAGAAGTACCTTTTATTACAGCTTGTGTAAGCCTTACCATAAGGTCAATATCTTTCAACACACCGGCACCAGCGCCTTTGCTGACAACTTTTTTAACCGGGCAACCAAAATTTATATCAACCAGGTCAGGGTTAACCGTTTCGCATATACGGGCGCTCATTAACATGGCTTCTTCATCTCCGCCAAAGATCTGGATACCAAATGGGCGCTCTTCTTCTGTAAAATCAAGTTTTTTACGGCTTTTCATGGCATCCCTGATCAGGCCTTCACTGCTGATGAATTCACTGTACATGAGATCGGCCCCATTGTCTTTACACAATGCCCTGAACGGCGGGTCACTCACATCCTCCATGGGTGCCAGTAACAACGGAAAATCCGGTAATTGTATATTGCCAATTTTGGGCATAGCTTTCTTTGTATCTTGCGGGTGCAAATCTACAATAAATAGCTAGGGAATGGTGTACAAAAGTGTAAAAGGATATACCGGATTAGGGCAATTTGGTATATTATTGGTTTTCCTCGGCCTGGGTTTTATTCTCGCCGCCGGAGCCCAATTGGTTATTGCCTTGCAATTGATCCCATCCGGAACGGGATTGCAGGAAATGGGTGATACACTCATTAAAGCCCTCATGGAACCACAAAATGTTGGTTATGCAAGATTTGCACAGGTAATGGGTACATTTCTCCTTTTATTTATCCCGTCAATACTATATTCACTGGTTACCAATGGCCGAAATCCTTTCTGGCTGGGTTTTAATAAACATATAAATGCTTATCAGGTTTTAATAGGGTTTGTGATCATTTTTGTTGCCAACCTGATGGCTTCGCCATTGGCAGATTTTAGTAAGTATATTGTCAGCTTTTTCCCTTCTCTGGATACAATAGCCCAGAACCTTGAAAATGCATACAACGACCAGGTGATTGCTTTGAGTAATTTAAAAAGCTGGCCGGAATTCGTAATGGCTATTTTCATAATGGCATTTTTTCCGGCTTTATTTGAGGAAGTCTTTTTTAGGGGTGCATTGCAAAATTTACTGGTTCGCTGGTGGAAAGCTCCTTTACTGGCCATTGTGGTAACATCGTTCATTTTTAGTTTTATTCATTTATCTGTTTATTTGTTCATCAGCAGGGCCTTGTTAGGATTTATCTTAGGACTACTTTATTACAGGACTAAAAATATATGGGTAAATGTGATTGCCCACTTCTTAAACAATGTAATAGCAGTTACCCAGCTTTTTGTAATGAGTAACCAAAAAGAAAAAATGGATATCAGTAAACTGGAGCCAGAATTGCCCTGGTGGGTTGGTTTGATTGCTTTGGTATTTCTATATTTTCTTTTCAGGATGCTTAATATGTACTCAGCAAAAAACCGGGTAAAAATAGATGCCAAAGAGCACGTGATACTGGCAAAGGAAAATGTGTATGACCCATTTACAAACACACAAAATAATTAAGGTTGGCGCTTAACATTAAAACATTTAACACCAGGGCGATTACTGCATTAATTTTTGTGATCGTAATGCTGGCAGGGTTATTCATAAATGTATGGGGATTTATTGCCTTGTTTCTTTTCATCATGGCCGGATGCCTGTATGAGTTTGTAAAGATCATGAAACTGATAAACGGCGATAATTATTTATATTATCTGCCAATTGCTTTATTCTATATCATCATGCCGATAATTATGATGATTGACCTGGGTGTTGGATTACATGTAAATACTACCATGCCCCATGACACTTATTTTTTATACGATCCACTCATACCCTGCGTGATCCTGTTTTCCATCTGGATAAATGATACCATGGCTTACCTGGTTGGGTCTTTCATAGGCAAAACGCCGTTTTCACCCATATCACCCAAAAAAACCTGGGAAGGAACCATTGGAGGTGCATTGCTTTGTGTAACTGTCATTACCATTGCCGGGAGTTTGATACCTGCCTCAAAAATATTGGGCTGGAAAAACCTGGTATGCATATCACTCATATGTGCTGTGTTTGGCATAATCGGCGATCTGTTAGAAAGTAAGCTCAAAAGAATGGCGGACATTAAAGATAGTGGCAATATCATGCCAGGCCATGGTGGTTTTCTGGATCGTTTTGATTCTATGCTGATAGCCACACCATTTGTATGGTTTTTCATCAAATTATTATTTTAATACAAAGGGGAAAAATAAACGTCATGTTTGTACCTTCGCCCCTCAACTTTTTTAAATGACTTTACACAGAGAAGGATATAAATCCATTGCCATTGCTACATTGTTATTTGGGGCTATAAACCTGTCTTTGTTCTGGTTTCTTGGTGCCAGTCTTTTATGGCTTTGTATCGCTGTTTTTATCATTACACTCGTATTGTTTGCATTGGTTGTTTCATTTTTCCGCATTCCTGCCCGGAAACTTACCATAAATGGCAACCAGGTAATTGCACCTGCAGATGGAAAAGTGGTTGTGATTGAAGAAACAGTTGATTCTGAATATTTTAAAGAAAAAAGATTGCAGGTTTCGGTTTTTATGAGCCCATTGAATGTGCACGTTAACAGGAACCCAATCGGTGGTGAAGTGGTTTATAACAAATACCACAAAGGGAAGTATTTAGTGGCCTGGCATCCTAAGTCTTCCACTGAAAATGAAAGGCATTCTGTAGTAATCAAAAAAGGGAATACAGAAATTTTGGTTAAACAAATTGCCGGTGCACTTGCTAAAAGGATCATCAATTACCTGGAAGTGGGCCAAAAAGTTGAGCAAGGGGAAGAAATGGGCTTTATAAAATTTGGCAGCCGGGTTGACATGCTGTTACCTGTTGGAACAAAAATAAATGTGTCGTTAAATGAAGTGGTTAAGGGTGGGGTAACAGTAATTGCCACTTTTTAACAGCTATAAATGCTGTTTTACCCATTGAACAATATAAAAAGAAGGTTTTAACGTTTCAAAGGTTTTATTTTACAATTTTCCTCCTATTTTTACGTTGATTAATCACACAAAATTATAACAATGAAAAAAGTATTATTATTTGCTACTGCAGCCTTGCTTTTCACTGGTGCTTCTTTTGCAGAAGGCGGAAAAGGTAAAAAGAAGAAAAAATGTGCAAAAGGGAAATCTTGCTGCACTAAAACTGCAAAATCAGAAAAGTCTTGCTGCAAAGACAAATCTAAAACTGTAGAAATGTAATTGCCTGCTACATGAACTTATTGCCTTCCGGAAACGGGAGGCTTTTTTTTGCCTTTTGTTTTGCCGGGAAGACGGGAAGGCGTTTGTCATTCCGAGCGCAGCGAGGAATCTGCCTGTCTTTCGTTCTACCTCCTATTAGGCAGATGTCTCCTTCGTCGACATGACAGGCGCCTTAAAAAATAGTTTCCAGTTGTTGCAGGTGGGTGATTGTATGTGTAGGTTTTAAAGCTGTAACAGCATTGATATGATTCACAAAAACTGTATCCATACCAGCGTTCATGGCTCCCTGTATATCTGCATCCAGGTTATCACCGATCATGATACTTTCTCTTAATTGGGCGCCCGCTATGTTCATCGCATAGTCAAATATCTCTTTTTTGGGTTTCAGGCTGTTGCTGGCTTCAGATGTAATAACGTGCGTGATATACTTTTCCAGCCCGCTGTTCCTGATCTTGCTCCATTGTGTTTTTTCAAAACCATTTGTGATCAGGTGAATCACATAATTCTTACTGGTGAGGTATTCAAGAATTTCTATTGTATAGGGAAATACTTGTTTCTTGGTAGGCAATATTTCCAGGAATTTTATACTCAGGTTTTTTGCCAGCACCTCATCCCCTATTTTAAAATCAAGTAATGTGCGCCACATCCTTTTCCATTTCAGTTCATCAGCCGAAATAAAGCCCTTTTGGTACCTGTCCCACAATATCTCATTGTGGTAAATGTACTTTTGATAAAAATTCTCAAAATCCGGTGTAACAATTTCATGTAAACTGAACTCAGCAAAAATATCTGTAAGAGAGCTTTTTGCATTTGTATCAAAATCCCACAAAGTATGATCGAGGTCGAAAAAAAGATGTTTGTAAACTGGCATGAAAAGGAAACGGTTTAAAAAATGGTTGGTTAAGTTTTTTGTAATTTGCAAAAATAACGAATTAGAAGATAGAAGATAGAAGATAGAAGATAGAAGATAGCAGATAGCAGATAGAAGATAGAAGATAGAAGATAGAAGATAAAAGATAAAAGATAAAAAAATATGAATATTATCATAACCGGGGCCAGTAAAGGAATAGGCAAGGCAATTGCTTTGAAATTTGCGTCCTGTGGTTACAATCTATTTCTGTGTTCTAGAAACCTGGAGCAACTGAATGAAACAGCGGCTGAGATACAACAGGAATACCCGGCAGTAAAGATCAAGTTAAGAGCAGCAGACCTTTCTGAAAAAGAACAGGTAGATTCCTTTGCAGATTGGTGCCTTCATTATGGTACTCCGGAAATACTGATAAACAATGCCGGCACTTATTTGCCTGGTAATACAACAGATGAACCCGAAGGCAGCCTGGAATCTATGATGAATATAAACCTGTACAGCGCATACCACCTCACCCGGAAACTTGTTCCTGCTATGATAAAAAATGGAAAGGGCCATATATTTAACATGTGTTCTGTAGCTTCATTACAGGCTTATCATGGCGGAGGTGGTTACAGCATCAGCAAATTTGCCTTGCATGGGTTTACACAAAACCTTCGGCATGAATTAAAAGGACATGGCATAAAAGTGACTGCTGTTTTTCCTGGTGCTGTTTTAACCGATTCATGGGGAAATTTCGATAACAGCCAGGGAAGGATCATGGAAGCGTCTGACATTGCCGCCATGGTTTTAGCATGCTGCAAACTATCTCCCCAGGCTGTTGTAGAAGATATCACCATCCGCCCACAATTAGGAGACCTATAATTAACAGTTCATTAATCCCATTCATATAAAGTATTTCTCAGCTAAAAGGCGGATGGGCTATTTTTGTGGCGTTGATGGTATACGTATGAACTTATTTTTACAAAAGATATTACTGACAAGCCTCTTATTGCTGCTAATGGTTTATCCGTATGCACAGGTAAATATTTCCATGTCTGTTTCACCATCACAAATTCATAAGAATGAATTTACAACACTTAAGATAAGCATTGAAAACAGTAATGAAGTACAGCAGGTAACTCCACCTTCTTTTAAAGATTTCATAGTATTAAGCGGGCCTAACCAGGAAAGCGGGATGAGTTCTGTAAATGGAAATGTGAAAAAATATACAGCCTTATCTTTCATCTTAAAACCAAAACGACCGGGTAAGTTTAGTATTAATGCTGCAACTGTAAAGATTGGCGGAAAAGAATATAATACCAACCCGGCCGTTTTGATTGTAAGCAATACATCTTCGGGTAACCCAGGCAGTAATATGCCCGGAAATATGTTTCCGGGATACAACCCAATGGCACCTGCAAGGCCATCAGAAGAATTCAAAGATTATATATTCCGCAAGGGCGATAATATAGCAGATAAAGTGAGCCGTAATATGATGCTGAAACTGCAGGTTGATAAATCAAGCTGTTTTGTGGGTGAACCCATTGTTGCAACCTATAAATTATATACCCGTTTAAAAAGCGACAGCAAACTCACAGAGAACCCATCTTTCAACGGTTTTTCGGTAATTGACTTAACCAACCAGGACATTGATGATTATACACGTGAAAAAATTAATGGACGGGAATACAATGTATATATCATCAGAAAAGCACAATTATACCCATTGCAACCTGGCAATATTGAACTGGAAACAGCCGAACTGGAAAATAATATCCAGTTCATAAAAGATGAGTATGCCAGCAGTTATGGAAATGACATATCAGACATCTTTAATGATTTCTCGCTTGCTACTATACCTGCAGACGGCATCATCAATCAAACAGTAAATTTAACCAGCAACCGGGTATCCATAGAAGTAAAGGCTTTACCAGAAAATAACAAACCGGCAACATTCACCGGTGCTGTAGGAAATTTTTCACTGGATGCCCGCTTACAAAAAAACAACTTCCCGGCTAATGAAACAGGCAAATTACAGGTAGCGATTACCGGAAGCGGTAACCTGCAAATGCTTACAGCACTTTCGCCGGATTGGCCAACAGGCATAGACGCTTTTGAACCGGAAACAGGTGAATCAATCAACAAAGCAATGGTTCCTGTTTATGGAAAAAAAGTATTTGAATACGGTTTTTCGGCAGATAAACCAGGTAATTATATTTTACCTGCAGTAAGTTTTAGTTTCTTTGATCCGGCAACTGCCACTTATAAGACCATCAGCACAAAACCTTTTCCCTTAACCGTTAGTAACCCAACTGATGCAGCGGAAACCGATATTAAATCAGTAACCGGTAAAGAAACGGTTACCGGGATCAACAGGATATTTAATAACCGCTGGTGGATCATTGTGTTTATTGGAATTGCCGTTATAACAGGGCTTGCCTGGTGGATGAAAAAAGAAAAAAAACAAGCTATCGAAATTAAAATGCCCGATGAAAGCGAAACCATGTTGCACAACATAGTAGCAATGTCTGCCAAGAACCAGGAAAATCCGCTTATCAAATCTGAAACATGCCTGAACCAGGAAAACTGCAATGAATTTTATTCATTACTGAACGGCGAATTGAAAACTTTCCTTGCGCAAAAATTCAATACAAGCGAAATTGAAATCAACACAGCCAGTATTGCGGTGATCATGGATAAAAACAATATCAGCAACGATACCATATTACAATTACAGCAATTGCTCAGAAAGCTGGAATGGATATTGTACACACCTTTTGAAAGAAATGAAAAAATGGATGCGCTTTACCAGGAAGCCCAGGACATGGTACAACTGATAAACACTTACAGCATCAGGCGTCTGTAAACTTATAACCCACACTTCTTACAGAGTGGAAAAAAACCGGGTTGCGGCTGTCTGCTTCAAAGTATTTACGGAAATTCAATATAAAATTATCAATCGTTCTTGTTGTTGGATAAACATTATATCCCCAGACCGATTGAAGGATCTTTTCCCTTGTAACTACTTCATTCTTATTTTCTATAAGCAGTTTAAGCAGCATTACTTCTTTCTTGCTCAGTGTGATTTTATTCCCGTCTTTATCATACCCTTCGAGGGCTTTGAAATCAATCTTATTCCTGCCAAACTCATAAACATCCGGTAATGGTTGTTTGCTGGAAAGCTGTTCACTTTTTTTAATTAGTTTATCAACCCTTAGCAGTAATTCTTCCAGGTTAAAAGGCTTGGTAAGGTAATCATCTGCTCCTTTTTTCAAACCAAGTACCCTGTCGGCACTGCTGTTCCTGGCGCTTAATATTAAAATAGGAATCACCTGGTTATTCAGCCTGATCGTTTCACAAACTGCAATGCCGTCAATTTCAGGCAACATTACATCCAGTATGATCAGGTCAAAATGTTCTTGTGTAACAATTTTTAAAGCAGTGGCACCATCATAACAACCTGTTACTTCATATCCTTCCAGTTCCAGGTTTAATTTTAGTGCATCATGAAGGTTTTCTTCATCTTCCACCAATAATATTGAAAATTTTTTTTGAGCCATTTCCTGTAATTATAAAACCTGTTTTAATTCAATGATAAATATACTGCCATGCGGAGTATTATCCTTTATAAATATTTCACCTTTGTGAGAACCGATTATTTTCCTTGTTAAGTATAATCCAAGCCCGGTGCCTTTTGCCTTTCGGGTTGCTTCATTTCCAGCGCGGTAAAATTTGTCAAATATTTTTTTCTTTTCATGTGCCTCAACACCCTTGCCTTCATCTTTCACCCGTATAGAAACCCTGGATGACTTCAGATCAGCTTCCAGTGTTATAGGAGATTCTTTTGGGGAATATTTTATTGCATTGTCTACCAGGTTGTTGATTGCTATCTGTAATAACATCTTGTCGCCAATAACAAACAGTTCATCCTGAATTGCTGATTGAAATTTCCTTTGTGGAAAACGGATCTTATAATCACTCACACATTCAGTCATCAAAGTACTGATATTAATCTCTTCATTTGTAACCTGGTAACCCCCAGCTTCTATTTGTGAAGAAACAAGCATATTGTTGCACAATGAATTAAGCCTGCTGGTTTCCTGCAACGTATTGTGAATGATCTGCTGCTGCTTTTCTTCATCAAGTTTTCTCAACTGCAATGTTTCCAGGTTGATCTTTGCAATGGCAATGGGAGTCTTTAATTCGTGTGTAATGGCCATCATAAAATTCTGTTGCTGGCGGCTGAGTTTCAGTTCACGGCTCGCTGCACGGTAAACAAAAAATGCCCCGGCAACAATTAGCAAAAAAAAGGTGGCTCCTTCACCTGCATATTGTGCAGTTTTTCTTCTTTCAAGTTCAAGAATGTAGTCATACTTTTCCTGGTATTGCGGTACGTCTTTTTTTAATTCCTGTAATTCAAAGGCGGTCATCTGTGCATTTTGCCTGTTCAAAGCTATGTACCACCAAACGAGTGCGGCAATTATATAGAGCAATAAAAACCAATAAAAGAAAAATATGACCTTTATTTTTTTTGAAGTAAAAGGCATGAATGAAGGGTTTAAAAGTTTACTGGTTTAATGGTTTATAAAAAATGTGCCACATTAACCTCTATTGCATAACATTAAACGATTATTAAACTTAATTAATCGATTTGTTAGTTGCGTTTGTCTAAACCCCATGAAAGTTTACTCCTTAAAGTTTGCAAGAAATTATTCTCATTTAAACGGATCAGGTTTACACCAAAGCTTTCTTTTTTTACTGCCAGTTGAATTTCTTTGGTTACAATTTCCCGTCTGCTGTCGAGTGTACATAAAAAACCGTCTGTACGCCCTTCAATTTCAAATGATATGATGTTATCATCGGGAACAATGATGGGCCTGATATTCAGGTTATGCGGCGCAACCGGTGTAATAACAAAACTGGCACTATCCGGGAAAACAACGGGGCCATTGCAACTGAGTGAATAACCAGTTGATCCGGTTGGTGTGGCAACGATCAATCCATCTGCCCAGTAAGTGTTTAAGAATTCACCATTCAGATAAGTATGAATCTTGATCATGGGTGAAGAATCTTTTTTATGCAATGAAAATTCATTGAGTGCATAAGGCGTTTCTCCAAACAAAGGAATATTTGCATCCAGGTGTATCAATGTTCTTTTATCCAATACATACTTTCTGTTGGCTAGGGCTTCCAGCGCAGAATGTAATTCTTCCTTGCCAATATTTGCCAAAAAGCCCAGCCTGCCATAATTAACTCCCAAAACCGGAATCCCGGAATCTTTAACCAATGTAACAGTATCAAGCAATGTACCATCGCCTCCAAGGCTGATCATACAATCTATATCTGCTTCCATGTCTTCGCTGGAATTGAAAGTGGAATATTTGCAATCTGTGTTTATGGAAGCGTAAACCTGGTTAAAAAAATCCTGGAAAAAAACGGGTTCTGCGCCCAGGCTGGCTAATTCATTCAACAGAACATTTATATCGGGCATCTGGTTGTTGTCAATACCGCGGCTGTAAATTGCTATTTTCATATCTGATGATCTAATGAGGCAGACCTAAAATCCACCTTTGCCATGTAAAAATATACCGTTTTCGCCTAATTGGTTGAAACTGTATTCAAGATTAATATTTATTCCATAAACGGTTAGAATATCAATTCCAAAACCGCCGGAATATAACAACCGGTTATTTAACCTGGTATCAAACTGTTTTTTGATATAACTGTACCCAACATCTGCATAGGTTTTGCCAAAAAATGTAAACGGGATATTAGGCAAAACCCTGATATTAAAAGGAACAGGTATCTTAAATGAAAGCAATTTTTTCTTCACAGTATATTTTGCAACGGCAGATGCAACACCGTCAATTACATAATATTCCATGCCACGCAAATATAATTCTCCATAACCCAGTGCACGCTGGTTTAAGTAAGGCTGATCGAATGGTAATTTCAATTTCGCATATAACTGAATACTACTATTGAGGCGGTTATTAAAATGCGACATGTATTTATTGTATACAGCATCTACATAAAACATATTGGTTTCTCCTTTCAATCCAAAACCCCGTTTATTTACAGAAAATGCATAACTCTTACCTGAAAGCGGATAATTTACATGATCAATATTCACATACTGATATATATAGGATAAATCTATCAATGCTCTTGACGAATTAGCAGTATTAAAATAATTTGGATTGTATAAGGGGTCAATGATACTGTCATTAACATGCAGATACGTGAAGCTGGCTGTATATATTCTACGTTTAAAGAAACCTTTTCTTGATTGATAAGAAACGCTTGCATATGAATTATTGCGTACAAAACCCGGTTTTTTAAACTGGAGCAGTTTATTATTGTAACTTGTTTTGTATGGTATTTCCCTGTTTTGTGAATAACCGGCAGATATCCTGAATCCTTCTGATAATCGTGAATTACTATATGGTGTATTGTAACTGAATGAAATATTCCGGGAATATCCATTCAATAGATAAATGCGAAGCTGGTCGCCCCTCCCGCTGAAATTATAATGAGCAAATTTTATTCCGTAAACAACCCTGTCAAGATCTCCGTTATATGTTTTCAGCCATTCATTGTAATTCCTGTCTACCAACTGAAATTGCGGAGTTGGATATAAATACCATTTCTCCCTTACTGTAACGTGTACAGAAATTTCATAAGCAGAAATGATAACTGGTGTTATAGAAACTTCTGAAAATAAATTGCTGTTAAATACCTGCCTGCGGGCTTGTTCCATGATTGAAGTAAGCTGTCCGATAATGAGTGAGTCGCCGGTTTTAAATTGAATTTCACGAAGTATGATATATGATTTGGTTCTCTTGTTGCCTTTTATATTGAAGGATACAACATGCAATTTTGCTGTTGAATCGGGATTGATCCTTTTAATTTCATCGTAAAATCCGGGAACAGCAGCAGGTTGTTGTGCAACACAATCATTAATAAAAGCCAACGCAACAAAGCAGGAAATTAAAAATTTAAAATATGTCATACTTCACTGCTTTGCTTCAGCTGTTTTACGTAAAAATAGCTTTTCCCCGGCAATCATAAATTACAAATGAGCAGGTTTTTATCTTTTAATCGAAATCAGGCAAGTAGAAGATTGTGAAACAACTTTGTGAATCATTAACGGTTAAATATCGAGGTAATGCATAAAATTCCGGTAATTACTGTCAATTTCATTTTCAAAATGCTGAATACCAAAATAAAAACTAACATGATAATCGTAGCGTTCAAATGTTGATATAACTGTTGCTATTTCTCTTTTATTGATGTGAATGGTTACTGTAAGCATGCCTGTTTCGGGATGTACAATGGTATTCAGGTGAAGGATCGTGCAGTCATTGCTTTCAACGATTCGGCTGATCTCAGATAT
>JAGPDJ010000321.1 GCA_018057635.1 Ferruginibacter sp.
GGATAAGATCATAGAATACAGTTCTACATCCGGAACACTGGGAAGCCCGGTTACCATTGCGCTCACGGAAAACGACCTGGAAAGGCTTGCATTTAACGAGTATTCATCATTTATCTGTGCAGATGGGGCAGTTACCGATATCTATCAGCTTATGTTAACCCTCGATCGCCAGTTCATGGCCGGCATGGCCTATTATTCCGGGATCAGGAAAATTGGCGCTGGTATTATCCGGCTTGGCCCGGGTGTGCCTTCTTTACAATGGGATACCATTCAGCGGTTAAAACCTACAGCCATTGTGGCGGTTCCTTCATTCATCATAAAACTCATACAGTTTGCAAAAGAACATGGTATAGATATTAATGCAAGTTCTGTTAAAAAAGCAATTTGTATTGGTGAGAATATCCGCAACACAGATTTCAGTTTAAATATTCTGGGTAAGAAGATCACCGATGCATGGAATATTAAATTGTATTCTACGTATGCTTCAACGGAGATGCAAACTGCGTTTACTGAATGCCGTGAGTCGAAAGGGGGCCATAAACAGCCGGAACTGATCATCCTGGAAATGCTGGATGAAAATAATCAGCCTGTTAAACCGGGTGAACCGGGTGAAGTAACCATAACAACGCTGGGTGTGGAAGGTATGCCCTTACTGAGGTATAAGACCGGCGATATCTGCATTGCTCATGAAGAACCATGTGCATGCGGCAGAACCAGCGTGCGTTTGTCACCGGTTGTGGGGCGTAAGAAACAGATGATTAAATTTAAAGGCACAACATTGTATCCGCCGGCTCTTTTCGACCTGCTCAATGAAATGGATAACGTACTGGATTATGTAGCTGAAGTATATTCAAATGAAATGGGCACAGATGAAGTGTTGCTTTATATTGTTCCAGCCCAGTTAACGGAAGAATGCGACCGGACCATCCGGGCTAATTTGCAGGCAAGGCTTAGGGTTAGTCCGCATGTAAAATATTTATCACAGGAAGAAATACAGAAAATGCAAATGCCCGAAGCAGGGAGGAAGATTGTTAAATTTATTGATAAAAGATCCTGATGCAGGATGTAAGGATTTTTGATGTATGATTTGTGATTTATGATTGTGGAACAGCGCCTTCCTGTGTTTTACTTTGGCCGATTGCCAGCATGATCGTTTCCATCATTTCGTCATTTGTTGCATTGTAATCAATTTCCAAAGGGGCTTTAAATGTAACGGTGAGTGGAGTGCCTTTATTTACAAGCTTCAATCCTTTTTTATCAAAAGCTTTATTAAAACCGCTGATGATGATTGGGATCACGATCGGATTGTTTTGCCTGATGAGTAATACGGTTCCTTTTCTTCCGGGCGCAAATGCCTTTGTTGTTCCCTGTGGAAAGTTGATCACCCAGCTCGATTTTAATGCTCTGTCAATTTTCCTGGTGTCTGATACATCAAGCCCCTGCCTCACTTCTTTGCTTCCTTCATTCCAGGTTCTTTTAACTGTGATGGAACCAGCCAGTTCAAATAAACGGGTAAGCCAGCTTTCTTTCATGGTTTCTGCAGCAGATACAAAAAATACGCTGGTAAAAGGATTGAGTAAATAATAAGGGATACCCAGTTTGTTTTGTTTCCTCCATTTAACTGCACAAAAAATATGCAGGAATGCGATCACTTCTGCAAAATAGGTTTGGTGATTGCTAACAAATAACACATTTTTTTTTGGAAGGTTGCGCAGGTGTTCTGTTCCTTCAATTTTTATCCGGTTGATGATGTTAAGCCCCGGATATGAAACTGATCCCACAATGGCATAAACCAGTGCACGCACCAGCCGGATGTTCTTCAGTTTATCAGTTAATTTACTCATGTATTGATAATGCAAATAAAGTAAAATTAAATTACTATTTGAATTTGATTTATGCTTAAATATATGTTATACCCGGAGTTTTTATTGATTGCTTGTTTAATGATTTTCTGATAGCCGGTATAAGTTGATTAACAAAAGCCGATTGAAGTTAAAGAATCAATTTTCCCGGTTAAAATCTCACAGATATATTTTACCTTCAACCTGTATAAATTTTAAACATTTAATTTATTTTATGAGTTTACAGTACGATGTGGTTATTCTTGGTGGCGGGCTGGCAGGCCTTACACTTTCATTACAACTAAAAAGGGCAAAACCCGGAATTTCAGTCCTCGTGTTGGAAAGAAGGGAAACCGAAGCTTCAACCGCAGCTCATAAAGTTGGTGAATCAACAGTTGAACTGGGAACTCATTATCTCCGTGAAGTTCTCGATTTAAAAGGTTACCTGGAAGAACATGAATTACCCAAACATGGGCTTCGTTTCTTTTTTCCATCAGAAACAAAAGAAGATATAGCCAGTAGGGTAGAACTCGGACCTCGTTTAAGGCTCCCGGTGCCAAGTCACCAGTTAGACAGGGGAACACTGGAAAATTACCTGATGAAGCACACCCGTGAAATGGGAAATGAATTGATTTTGGGTGCAAAAGTTTCTAATGTTGATCTGCTGGCTGATGGCCATAAAGTTTCCTATATAAAAGATGGCGAAGAACATACCGTAACATGCCGCTGGGTTGCCGATGCTTCCGGGCGTTCGAGTATCCTGAAACGTAAGTTGCAATTCCAGAAACCTTTGGAACACCATTCCAATGCGGTGTGGTGGAGGCTGAAAGGGGTAATAGATATTGATACCTGGACAGAAAACAAGCAATGGCAGTCATTCCTGGAACCTGGTTTAAGGTATTTGAGTACGGTGCATTTCATGGATACCGGATATTGGCTTTGGGTTATTCCGCTGGGTTCAAAGAACACCAGTATCGGTATTGTGGCCGACCCAGCCGTTCACCCGTTTGAAACTTTTAATACATACGAAAAATCGGTTGAATGGATGCGGGTAAATGAACCGCTGGCACATAAAATGCTGGTTCCATTGGGTGAAGGAGAAGGACTGCTTGATTTTAAGATTTTGAAACATTATGCGCATCATACCGGAAAATTATATTCAGAAGAGCGTTGGGGCGTTACCGGTGAATCAGGCGCATTTTTAGATCCATTGTATTCTCCGGGAACAGATTTTATTTCTCTTAATAATTCCTGGCTGAGTGACCTGATCTTGCGTGACCTGGATGGAGAAGATATTACAGGCAGGGTTCATATTTATGAACAATCTCACCTGGCACTGGTAAACAGCTGGATACCTGTTTACCAGAATAAGTATTTACTGATGGGGAATACCCAGATCATGGTCATAAAGATCTTCTGGGATTGGGCAACCTATTGGGCTGTACCTACGCACCTGTTTGCCAATAAAGCATTCACCAACCTTCGGGTATTGAAAGAATTGTTTGTTGCACCCGATAGCCTGGGCAGAAAATTCGGGCAACTGAATAAAGTGATGCAGGACCTTTTCCTGGAATGGCTGCCGTTTGAAAACAAAACATTCTCAAACCGTTATATTGATCCGTTTGACCTGGGTTATTTAAGAAAATTTCAACAGGACATTGAAGTACAACATGAACCACAACAACTGATAGATCAGATAGCAAAAAATATGAAAACGCTGGAACAGGTTGCAGTTGCCATTTTTAGGCTGGTAAGTGCTGAAGTGAACGGCACATCTCCGGATATGAAAGTGAATCCTTATACCATCAACCTGGGTAAAAATGAAAATTCCATGGAGCT
>JAGPDJ010000322.1 GCA_018057635.1 Ferruginibacter sp.
GGCCTCGACTTTGGATTCCTGAAGAACAGGATTTCAGGTACCATAGAACTATATAAGAAGAAAACAGAAGACCTGCTGAGTGTTATTCCGGTAGCTCCAGGTTCAAACTTTGATATCAGTTTACTTACAAACGTTGGTAACATTGAAAACAAAGGTATTGAGATCACTGTAAACACAACCCCGGTAAGGCGTACAAACTTTAGCTGGGATTTTGGATTCAACGTTACATACAATGAATCAAAGATCACCAACCTGCTTAAACAACAGGACCCTAATTTCCAGGGTATTGATGTAAGCGGAATTGCAGGCGGTACCGGAAATAATATCGGTAAATTTGCCGTAGGTTATGCTCCTTTCGTATTCAATGTTTTCAAACAGGTTTACGACAATGCAGGCAACCCTATTGAAGGATTATACGAAGATATCAACAGGGATGGCAAAATTGATGACGCAGACCGTTACCTGTATAAGAAACCAGCGGCTGATTTCATGTATGGCTTAAACACAGTTATTACTTACAAGAAATTCAGTGTAAGTTTGGCAGGGCATGGAATGGTAGACAATTACCTGTATAATAACTATCATTCCAATAATGGTGTTTTAAGGGCTGTTAAGAATCCGATCAATTTTGTAGGAAACGTTTCAACCAATTACCTCGAAACCGGATTTCAAAACAACAGGTATCTATCTGATTATTATATTGAGAATGCTTCGTTCTTCAGGCTTGATAACATTAACCTTGGTTACAATTTTGGCAATGTTTTGCGCAATAAAACAACTTTACATGTTTCAGCCAGCGTACAAAATGTATTCGTGATAACTAATTATTCAGGTAATGATCCGGAGAATGCAAATTCAACGGGAGTAGACAATAATATTTATCCACGCTCAAGAATTTATTCAATTGGTGCCAATCTTGATTTCTAATATAAAAACTGATTTAATATGAAAATTAACATGATCAATAAAATAATCATAGCGTGTGCAGTGGTATTTACCATTTCGTCATGTGCTAAAAAACTTGACCTGTACCCGGTTAATGACCTTACCCCGGAAAAGGCCTATTCAACTGCTGCAGGTTATAAAGGCGTATTAGCCAAAATTTACGGCACATTATCCATCGGTGGTAATGCAGGGCCTGCAGGTTCTCCCGATATTGGCGGAAACCTGGATGAAGGTTCGCAAATTGCTTTTATCAGGATGTTCTTCAATTGCCAGGAATTGCCAACCGATGAAGCTGTTGTTGCCTGGAACGACCAGACCATCCAGGATTTTCACAACATGAGGTGGAGCAGTGCAGATCCTTTCCTGAAAGGTATCTATGCCAGGCCAATCTATAACGTAACGCTCATCAATGAATACATCCGTGAAGCAACTGATGCAAAACTTGCAGAGCGTGGAATTACAGGCGCAGATGCAACTGATATTAAAAACTCAGCAGCAGAAGCACGTTTCCTGAGGGCATTCAACTATTGGGTTATGCTTGACCTGTTTGGAAAATCTACTTTTATCACAGAAGCTGATGGAGTGGGAACATTCTTACCAGGTGAAAAAAGCAAAGAAGACCTCTATGCATACATAGTTGATGAACTGATTGCCATTGACGGTTTACTGGCTCCTGCCAAAACAATTGAATATGGCCGTGTTGACCAGGCTGCTGCATGGGCTTTACTGGCCCGCATTTACCTGAATGCAAAAACGTATACTGGTGTTGAAAAAAATGCAGAAGCATTAACTTATGCCAAGAAAGTAATTGATGCAGGTTATACGCTACACAGCAACTACCGTGAATTATTCATGGCTGATAATGAAAAGCGTAAAGATGAATTCATGTTTACGATCACTTGCGATGGCTTGCGTACACAGGGTTATGGCAATACTACTTTCCTGGTTCACGCTCCTTCCGGTGATGATCACAACGATTATGGTGTAGGAAGCGGCTGGTATGGTTACAGGGCAACCAAAGGACTGGCTGATAAATTCAGTGACCTGAGTGGTTTTACAGATAAAAGAGCATTGTTTACCACTTCTAATTTTGGTACCAGCCCTTCACAGATCGCTATTACTGATTTAAGCAATTTTGGAAATGGATTGCATGTGAATAAATTCACAAACAATCGTTCCGACGGCGGGCCTATTTCAGATGTTACCAGGAACTTTGCTGACGTTGATTTTCCTGTTTTCCGTTTATCTGAAATGTACCTGATTTATGCTGAAGCTCAACTGCGTGGTGGTGGCGGAGACGCTAACCTGGCTTTGAGTTATATCAATAAAGTAAGGGAAAGGGCTTATGGCAATACCAGTGGCAACATTAATGCCGGCCAGTTAACGCTTGATTTCATCCTGGATGAAAGAGCAAGGGAATTATACTGGGAAGGGCATCGCCGCACAGACCTTATCCGTTACGGTCTGCTAACTTCTGGTACTTACGTATGGCCATGGAAAGGCGGTGTAGCTTCAGGTACTTCTGTAGATGAGAAATATAATATTTTCCCTATTCCTGCAGCCAACAGAACATCTAATCCTAACCTGACTCAAAACGCAGGCTACTAATATTAACATTGAAAAAAATATTAAATATGAAAAAAATATTAAAACAACTGTTCTTTTTATCCTTGCTGGTAACAGTATTTGCTTCCTGCGAAAAGGATGAAAATAAAGTTTATTACGAAGGAGGAACCGCTCCTGCCTTATCAGCTTCTGTTTCGGGACCACTGGTTCTTACCATTGCTGAAAGGAACAATCCGGCTATTACGTTCAACTGGACAAACCCGGATTACAAATTCACAACTGGTTTGAGTTCTCAGGATGTGTTTTATACACTTCAGTTTGATACAACAGGTTCAAATTTTACCAACCCAGGTATTGGCGAGGTTTCTATTTCAAACGACCTGAGTAAAAGCTTCACAGTAGGAGAATTAAACAGCAAGATCCTTGCAATGGGATTATTGGAAGATATTCCCCACAATATGGAGATGAGGATCAAGGCCAGCCTGATTAACAATTCTGCCGTTTTATATTCAAATGTTATCACTGCAACAATTACTCCTTTCCTGGATGTTGTTTGGCCTGTGCCTGCAAATTTATACATTACGGGTAGCGCTACTCCTGCCAGCTGGCAGTGTGCTTGTGGTGAACCGGAATTGTTATCTCAGAAATTTACAAAAGTCAGTTCATCTAAATTTGAATTAACCATTGCATTATCTGCCGATAATTCTTATTTATTTTTACCGGTATATGGCAGCTGGTCTGCTAAATATGGCTTCACAGGCGGTAACAATGCCAATAACGTGAACGGAGATGACTTTAAACCAAATGGTGGTGATATGAAAGCTCCCGGAGTTAGCCGTACTTACAAAATAACGGTGGATTTTAAAACAGGAAAATTCAAAGTTGACCCTGCTTAATTCTCAATACTAACATTAAATAAAAATAATTATGAAACATATTTTTAAATTTTTTATCGCAGTTGCAGCAGTAATGTTTGCATTCTCTGCCTGCAATAAAGTTGATGACCTACCCTTGTATGGTAACGGGGAGGCCGTGCAATTAAGCAGTTCGGTAACTTCAATTGCAGCAGCTCCGGCTGACTCAAGCAATACTGTTGTTACTTTTTCCTGGACCAATCCCAAATATGCACAGGATTCTGCTCTCTACAAATTTGTAGTTGAAA
>JAGPDJ010000323.1 GCA_018057635.1 Ferruginibacter sp.
GTATAATGAGCCTGTTGTATCTGCCGCATCTAATACTGGAAATGTGCCTGCATTAATACCAACTGCCCCGTTATTTGTTGTAGGAAATGGCGATGTCACAAACGGAAATTCCAATGCGATGCTTGTTCGGAAAGATGGTAAGATTGGAATCGGAACAAACTCACCAACAGACAGGTTTCAGATAAATACATCAGTATCAGAAGATGCATTAAGGGTGCAGGTGAACGGCAGCACGAAAATGAGAGTCTGGAATAACGGGGGTACCTCTGTTGGTATTGCTTCAACACCCCCGGTCAATGGTTTGCTGGTAAATGGTCCCATTCAACCACAGAATGGTATTGCCACCCCTGCTAAAATGGTCATTGAAAGTTCTGCTGACAGCATTATTGTAAATGCAGGCGGCAGCCAGATCATTATTTCGGCAAATGGAAATATCCTGATCAAAACAACCGCCCCAGGTTCAAAAATTGAAATTGAGTCGGCCGGTGAATTAAAACTGACTGGTAATACAATTAATGTAACGGCTACCTCCACCCTTGCTTTGAATGGGGCACTGGTTCGTTTCAACGGTGGCTCAACACCCGTTGCAAAATTGGGAAGTGTGTCCACCGTAAGCGGGCCCACAGCAACTGTTGCAAGCAATGTAAGTTCAACCGTTTTGACACAGTAGCTTAAACTACTTACTTTACCTATGCAAATCTGGTTTTCATTTGCAGTGCACCTGTAATCAGTATTTCATTATTTTTACCGGGATGGCACTTCCTTTTTTCTATATACCTGCTTATTCAGCGGAACAAAATAAAATTGTGCTGGATGAGGATACGTCTAAACATGTGGTGCAGGTGCTGCGGATGAAAGCAGGGGAACAACTGAACCTGACTGATGGCAGGGGAAGTTTACTGACTTGTGAAATTACCGATGCTCATAAGAAACAATGCACCGTAGCAGTAAAAGCTAAGATCGAAAACCCCAAACCCCATAAACAAGTATCTATCGCCATATCCTTGCTTAAAAATACAAATCGCTTCGAATGGTTTTTGGAAAAAGCAACGGAAATCGGCGTAAGTGAAATTATTCCGCTGATCTGTGAGCGAACAGAGAAAGAAAAATTCCGGTATGACCGGATGCAGGGGATTGTGATCAGTGCCATGTTGCAAAGTCAACAGTGCTGGCTTCCTATTTTGCAGGAGCCGGTTGAGTTTAATAAGGTGATAAAAGAGTCAATTGTTGTACCCCGCTTCATAGCGCATTGTTTGGAAGCTGACAGGAAACCTATCTCTTATTTTCAGACCAGTATATTTTCACAAGCACTTATTCTTATTGGACCGGAAGGAGATTTCTCTGCGCCGGAAATTGAACTGGCTATGCAGCATGAATTTATTCCGGTTATTTTGGGCGAAACAAGATTAAGAACGGAGACCGCAGGAGTGGTAGCGGCTACATTACTTTGTATAGGCTGATTTTCTTTATTTCTCTTCTTCATTAATGGCATAGTTACATCTACCTGAATTCAGGTATTTTTTAGCTGGTAAATTCATTCATTGCAGGTATTTATTTTAAACTCCCTTTTACTCATCTTTAATTTACCAGTGATGATCACTGTAATCTGTTTTGTTTCATCGAAAAGAACAACCCGGTAATTTTTCCCGTCTCACTGCATCATAAAAACTAAAATCACCATCATGAAAGTTATAAAGTTCAACACCCGGAATTTCGTGTTACTTTTCACTGCTTTCTTTTACAATAGTATTTTGTTTGCACAAGTAGGCATTGGAACAAACAACCCGGATACTTCGACTATACTGGATATACGATCTTCCACAAAAGGAATGCTGATTCCCCGGATTACAGAATATCAGCGTAGTAAAATCACTTTGACGGCGGAGGGGCTACTGGTGCAGGACTTACATACCGGTAAAACATTAACTAACAGGAATAATTTCGGACAATGGGGCATTGTTAATCCTGCTATTAATCAAAATGCGAAGTTTGCTGCTTTTTTCACAGACAATTCAGTTCATGTGCTCAACACTGTTAGTCAATCAGGACAAACATGGAGTGATTTTCCTGTTTCCAGTACTATACTGGGTTTTTGCAGTTCCGAAAATGCTATCCTTTTTCATACAGCATCACATGCCTATATTATTTATTTAGATGGTTTATCAGAAACTCAGTTTTCATCTATAGCACTTTCAGGTGGTACTGCAGCATCTATAGACATGGGAGTAACAGGGACAGGACTTGCAGTGATGATCAAAGGTAATACGGCATACAGATTTTCCCCGGTGACGGGTACCTGGTCCACAACTGCATTGCCGGGCTCTCCCACTAACCTCAGGGTATTAAAGGATTTTATCATTTTCACTGCTGGTGGAAATGCATATTTTTATTTCAAGCAGTTTTCGAATTCCAGCCCAATCAGTGGAAGCCGTGCAGCTATTTATTCCAATGCAAAAAAAAATGTGGCCATTATTAACACTACGACCAATTTGTATTCATTTCTTTTAGTAGATCAGTTTGGGGCTACTACTATGCAAGTACTCTCCAACAATTTAACAAGCGATGTCACCAATGTTTATGATATGGACGAAAGCAATCGTATTGTAGTACAAACCAATGACAAACTATGGGATTTTAATTACAATGCATGGTCTTCATTTACTATTACAGGACCAGTCATTAAAGTGGTAGCAGCTGCCGCACAGTAAAAGGCTTTTGCCATGTGCTTTCTTGTACAGCATAGGCTTTCAGTATTCCAGCCGGATTTGTTTGTAAAAATGTTTATACAAGCTTATTCTCCCCGGCTACTTTGAGTAATTGCTGAACAGAATTTACATTTAGTTTTTGCATCAGGTTTTTACGATGCGTTTCCACCGTTAAGGGGCTCAGAAATAATTTCTCTGCTATTTGTGGTCCGGTCAGCCCCTCATAAAGGAGTTTCAGGATTTCTTTTTCCCGCCGGGTCAGTACAGGTTTATTTTTCAAAGCATCCTTCAGGGAATGGAACTGCTCCAGTATTTTCTGGTTGGCAGCTTTGCTCAGGAAGATTCTTCCGTTCAGCACTTCATCAATGGCAGTGATCAGTTCTTCCCGTTCCATGTTTTTCAGCAGGTAACCATTGCCGCCATTGGCCAGCAACTGGGTAATGATGCCGGCTTCATTGGTAGAGGTAAGCCCGATGATCTTTGTTTGTTTATTTGTTTTTCGGATCTGGGAACACAATTCCAGTCCGTCGATATCGGGCAGGCTTATATCCAGCAATATAATATCCGGTTTGGCATCCACCAGGAATTCAAGCGCCTCCTTTCCTGATTTACAAACGGAAATGATCTGCAGGTATTCAATATCTTTTACCATTAGTGTTATACCATCACCCACCAATGGGTGATCATCAATAACAAGGATAGATATCATACGCAATAAAATGGATTATTAACTGAAAATACAAAGCTAAAGGAAAGCGTCATTTTATTCAGTAATTAAAAAATCCATCATAACGGTGGTTCCCACTTCTTTTTGTGAATCAATTGACAGTTTTCCATTGAGGTAAGTTACCCGGCTCTCCACCGAGCTAAGACCTGCGTGGGTTTTACCATCTGTTTCTGCAAGACTAAAGCCACGGCCATTGTCTTCAACGGTAATGCTTAACCGGTTGCCATCTCTGTTAAAC
>JAGPDJ010000038.1 GCA_018057635.1 Ferruginibacter sp.
TGCCGGTAGCGTTGACGTACAGCCTGGTAATGCCGGTGGCTGAGCTGCAGGTGTATTGTTGAATGTTATACTCCAGCTTACAAGGTTTCCTGCATTGGCCCCGGTTCTTCTGTCCTGTATACATAGCTTCCATGTACCATTGGCATTCTGGCCATTGTTTACAGCACCCAAGTGTCCTTCCGGTAAATAGCTGCCATTAAAAGGTGCTGTTCCAAATTTAATGGGAGTGGTAGCTGTAGCAGAAAAACAAGTAGAAGTATAATTATCTCCGTCTGCACCATTTTGTACAGACAGGGGAACTATTGTACCATCCGGGGCAGTTAATAATATTTCCAGTTCTTCATCATACGGATGATTGATATTGATACAAACCTGTGCCAGACCAAAGGCATTATTAATGACACCTATACCGGTTACAGCATTATTGAAACAGGTTTGTGTTGTACTCGTTCCCGGAATACTTCCGCCGGTTCCTGTAAATGTTTGGGCAAAGCTGCTTGTAATAAAAAGGTGGAAAAATACAAACAGGTAAATTTTCATAATTACTTTATTCTGATCTGAAGATTCATGCTGGTAAATGTAGTATCAGTTGCCGAACCTTTTAATTTTTATGCAAAGAAAGCAAAAAAAGCATCAGCAATCATAAAACCGGGAAACCTTTAATTCTTATATCCAAAAATATTATTTCACTAATACGAGGTAACCCCAAGCTGGTAATGTTAGCTTATCTCCTCCTTTCAAATCAAACCTGGCATTGCTGAATAATTCAGTATATAGCCCTTTATGATTTTCTGCCTTAAGTGTTACATTTACAGGTTTATCATTGAAATTGAATATTGATATTACTTTATCATTATTTTTTTCTCGTGATATAGAGAGCACCTGGTCTTGTTTATCATTAAATATGCGGATCATTTCACCACCCCATGCTCCATTCCACAGTGCCTGGTTTTTGTGTTTTAAATCAAATAGTTTTTTGTACATACCTGCAAATGGATGTGGTTTCCAGGAAATAGTATCCTTGTCGAAGAATTTAAGCGACCTGTTCAATCCTGCTTCCTGGCCACTGTAAACCAATGGCATTCCATTTACAACTGCTGACAGAACGATACATGCTGGCAATCCATCACCAAAATTTGAATACTGGTTGCCTTCCCAGGAATTTTTATCATGGTTATCAGTAAAAGTCATTCTAAATGCATCCCTTGGTACAGTGTTCACATCATGTGCCATGTATTCAACCAATCCGCCGATTTTCTTTTTGCCGGTTGTTACCTCTTTCATTTTATCCCAGAGGCTCCAGGAATAAGTCATGTCAAATGAATGTTTATAAAGGTCTCTTGAATCCCATTCTGCCAGCATAAAAACCGGTTTAATTCCGTCCAGTTCTCTTCTTACATTATCCCAGAAATCAACCGGTATAAATCCTGCAACATCACAGCGGTAACCATCAATATCAGTTTCTTTCACCCAGAATTTGAAAGCTTCTGTCATGTATTTCCGCATACCGGGTTGGTCGTAATCAAAATCTATCACATCATCCCAGTCATACCATGGTGTGGGCTGAAATTCTCCTTCTTTTGTTTTTGTATACCATTCGGGGTGCTGTGTTGCAAGCGGGTTATCCCAGGCCGAGTGATTGGCAACCCAGTCGAGGATGACATACATTCCCATGCTGTGTATTTTCTTTACCAAAGATTTGAATTCATCCATACTGCCGAATTCCGGGTTTACAGCCAGGTAATCCTTCACTGAATAATAACTGCCCATCGTTCCCTTTCTTTTCAATTCACCAATTGGGTGTATTGGCATCAGCCAGATGATATCAATTCCCAATTCTTTCAGTCGTGGTAGGTGTGACTCAAATGCTTTGAAATTTCCTTCGGGTGTAAACTGGCGAATGTTCACTTCATAAATAGTGGCATTCCTGCTCCATTCCGGATGTTTCAATTCTACATATTGCTTAGGCGTATATGCACTACTGTCAGATAAAGTTGATTTTTTATTTTCATTATTTACTTCGGGATTGTTGCAGGAAATAAGGTGCAGGAAAAGTATGCAGGAAATAGACTTAATAGAATATTTATTCATCGTTGTAAAAATATTTTATAATAATTAATAAATCAGTTTTAGTGTAAACTGATAACCCTGGTTATTTTCCAGCTATTGTTTTCATGTTTCCACACCATGATAAAGTTACCGGGTTGAGAAACCGATTTTTCTAATAGGTTATGAAACAAATGCTTGCCCATTTCAATGGCTCCAAATCCCGGAATTGGAAATACCTCCATGGTTCCCTGAACAATTTCCCTGCGTACTTTTCCACAGATGTTATTTTTAACTGCATCTACCATTTCTTTTTTTGATGTAGACAAACCAGCTTTATCATGATAAAATTCAAGGTCTTCGGAAAATAAGGATGCATAAATTTCGATGTTGCAGTTATTGTAGGCAACAAAGAGTGTACTGTCTAGCCGGGCGATTGTATAATACAAAGTGTCCGCCTCTTTATTTTTATCCTGTGAATAGCAAATTGATATACCTATAATTCCAAAAATAAGCAACAGTTTTTTTTGATATTTCATAATCTTTTTATTATTACATTGATAAAACTAAAAGGTAAACCAATTCTGTAATAAAGGTAAAATATAAATCCTATTGACTACAGCCAATAGGATTTATCAGTATTGATGTTGAAGAAAATTATAAAGCAAAGGCGCAATGTATCATAAACCTGTTCCCGGCTTTTACAATTCCCATGGCCAGTTGCTGCGACAATGCTGTTTGAAAATTAAAACCTGCAGCAATTTTTTTATAGGCTATTTCCATTCCTGCCATACCAGATACTAATTTACCTCCAGATACAGCCACACTGAATGCTTTGTCGGTATCATTATCTGAATATTCGTATTGTATTCCAGCATTGGGCGCAAGTACAATTTTATTTTTGATATTGAATTTGTAATAGAGTTGGGTGTTCAGATTTAATTTACTTCCATACCGGTAGTCGTATTTATTAGTTGTGTTGATCTTGTAATTTGCAGTCAGGTTTATTCCTACATCCTGTAACCTGACATCATACATTAAACTTGTATTGAAATCAAAACTGCCGGTGCCCAATTGAAAGAGGTTTACATCAGAAGTTCCGTTATTTTTATCTGAGGGATTGTATTTGCCGGTTGGTAATTTAATTCCTGCTCCTGCCCACAGGGTTTGAACGAGCAGTTTGCTTTTAAATACCGTCTTTTTCTTATTGATTAACTGGTAATATCCCCAGATGCTGATATCGCCCAACCCTGTTTTTGTTTTAGTTATACCCTGGTTTGTGCGGTTGTTGAAATTATATGGTATTGAAGCCATGATGCGGATATTTTTTCTGATATTCCATCCACCCCATGCTTCCATGATACGATAATTTTCTTTTGTAGTAAGGTATGTAGAACTACCATTAATTCCAACATGAGAATGCAGGGTATTGTACCGGTAACGTACACCGAAAACCTGTTTACGAAACTCAGGTAAAATTCCGATATAGTTGTTTCCTGCGCCACATCCGCAAATATCACAGGCCAAAGAAAACACAGGAATGCCTGAGCTAACGATTAAAAAAATAAAGAATTTTTTCATGTTTATTTTTTTACTGCCAATTGTTTTGCAAACTCTTCCTTGCATTCTGTGGCACAGAAACCATATATCTTTCCGTTAACATGCAATGTGTCTGCAACTCCTGCTGTTAATGGCATTCCGCAAATTGTATCTCTCTTGGATGCAAAAATGATTCCTTCAAAGGGTTTGGTTGGCGGTATCTGCATACTGCTGCTATCAGTCATTTTTGTTTTTGTATCCTCTGTAGTATCCTTATTCTCAGTTTTAGTGTTGTTGCAGGAAACTGTGAACAAAACCAGGCTTCCTAGCAGGATCATTTTTATCTTTTTCATTTGTGTAATTTTTATTGAATTGTTTAGAATATAAAATTAAGACATTAAGGTTCAGAAAATCTTTTGTCGAATAAAAATGACCTGTCATTCAGCGTGTTTAAAAATGCAATTATTTTCTGTCTTTCATTTGTGGTAATTGAAATTCCGAACATGCCGTTTTGGTGAAGCAGCGGGTCAAGATTTGGAATATTTTGCACCTGGGATATATAATGATCCAGTACAGCATCTAACGAAAGCAATCTTCCGTCATGCATAAAAGGTGCAGTGAAAGCAAGGTTACGAAGACTTGGAACCCTGAATTTATATTTATCCGAATCAATTTGAGTAACCTTATATCTGCCTTCGTCATTTATCATACTGATACTTAATCCATTGTTTCTAAAATTATTGTCAGTAAATAAAGGTTCAGTATGGCACTGCCCACATTTTTGAATAACGATCAGCCTGCCTTCCTGTTCATCAGCAGTAAATGAAACATTCCCTTCTTTTCTCATTACACTGTCGTATTTACTGTTACTGCTAACACACAGTACCATGAATTGCGAAAGGGCTTTCAGAAAATTGGTAGTATTAATTTCACTTGATCCGAATGCTTTCTGAAACAAGGTTGGGTATTGATCGGAATTCCTAAGTTTATTCAGCACATTGGGCATGGTTTCATCCATTTCCAGGTGATTGGTTATAGGCGCAACAGCCTGCAGATCGAGGTCCACAATCCCACCATCCCACATAAAACTGGTATTCCAGGCCAGGTTCATGATTGGAGGAGAATTGCGGGTTCCCAGCCTGTCGAAAATACCATGGCTTACGGTATGGCCATGATGGGTAAATGCAGCAGTTTGAATATGACAACTGCCGCAACTGATCGTATTGTCGGCAGAAAGTTTGGTTTCATAAAACAACTTTCTACCCAGTTCAAAACGTTCTTTTGTTATGATATTATCATTTAACCGGTAAACAGGCTCCGGAAAGTTTGATGGTTTCTGAAAGCCTGTAAAGTTTTCTATTAACTCTTTCTCACAGGCATATATACCTGTGAGAAAGAGAAAGATAATAAACCAGTATTTCTTGGTCATGGTTATTAATTTTCAGTATGATCGTGGCTTATCATATTCACATAATTATTGGCAACGGGCACTCCTGCATTTGGAGAGTGTGCCATAGCTACTGTAGAAAAATTCATATTGGTTGTGCCATTCAAAGCTTTTAAAATGTCTACCATTAAATGAATGTTGGTTTCTTTTCCGCTTTTAACTTTCGGGGTACCCCTTCCGGTAAGGTCAAGTGTGATCGTTCTTAAGTTATTAACAGTAGAACTGCTATAACCTCCAAAACCACCAACATGATATTGGAAAACACCACCCATTGCTGTAATAGCAGGAGAAGTGCCGTCAATTTTAAAGAATATGTATCCGCTGTTCCAGCTCCAGTACATATCGGCAGCAGCTGCACTTACATCCAATGAGCCTGTACGCTGGCTTACATCCATTGTGTTCCTGAGACTGTCAACACCAATTACAAAACTGAGTGATTTATATTCTCCTTCAGGGATACTCAGTTCCGGCATATGAGATGCAGCATTGCTTTCATCAATCAGAAAGTAGCATTCTGTCTGAGGAACTGTATAAACACTGCCATCAACATTTGTCAGTTTAAAATTGCTGACATAATATTTCAGTTTGGTTACTTTAAATTGCTGCCCCAATGCATTGGTATAATCTGCAGTATTTAATTGTAGATCGGTTGAACCGGCAACATTATCGAATTCAACAGAGAGCGTTGCTTTAACATTTGGGTCATATTCAGCGACTTCATCTTTTTTGCAAGAAGAAAATAAAATGGCAGATATTGACAATAGAGAAATGATTTTTTTCATTTTTATAATTTTTTTTAAATGGAATTTAATATGCTGAATGCCTGGTGATCTATTGGTTAAATCACTGCAGGTACCAGGATGTGTTTACCGGCTGGCCATAGCTATTTGCCCGGTATTATTGCCGGTACATGCATGATGTCAACCTGATTGTTTGCGACTAAATTTTATATTGTAAAACCTGCAGATGGAGGATGGAAATGGGAGCGGGGCATTTTAATTTCGCCTCCGGTATTGAAAATGGGGGAATAAATTTTTCGGTTTTCCGAGTTCAGGTTTAGTTGTGATGTATAAAAGGATTTTGAAGACAGGATGTTTTCATTTTTATTTTCAGATTTCCTGTCAGTATTCTGCGCTTCCTTTTTTTCTTCATCCTTTAACTTTTTCATCATCTGGCATTTGCCATTACAATGCATTTTGGGGCGAGCTTTGTTTTCACAAAATCTGGCATAAGCTTTTGTATTGGCAACATAATCAAAAACAATAAATGCTTTATAGAACGTTTGTGAAGCAAACGCCAGTATAAATACCAGTGCAGTTATTATTTTAATCATAGATAAGTTGCGAAGTTAGCACATTCTATAACATAAAATATAACTGAGATCATAAAAGTATGGTGAATGTGATGCAGTATTGAATTCCATTAATTTAAAATTAAATGTGGTCATGAATCGTTTTTTTTACTTAGCAGTATAATATCTTTTACTTCCAGTATAGATTTTTGGTAACCGCTGATTAATGCATTGGTCATAGCCAATCCCAGTTCCTTCAGGCTGCAGACCGAATTTGGCATGATGAATTTAAGTGCCGGTATGAGCCATCCCAGCCATTTATAAAATGAAAGAGTATTGCGTAATCCTTGAGTAGGTATTAAAACAGCAGGCCGGAAATTATATACTTGGCTGAATTTCAGTTTCATCAGGGCGTTTTCTGTTTTGCCTTTTACCCTTGCCCACATCATTCTTCCCTTTTCTGAACTGTCTGTGCCTGCACCGGAAACATAACAAAAAACCATTCCGGGATTTTGGTTTGAAATGGTCTGTGCAAAATGCATCGTTAGAATATAGGTCATTTGATAATATTGTTCTTCCTCCATTCCTACGGAAGAAACACCCAGGCAAAAAAAGCAGGCATCATATCCTTTAAGTAATGGTTCAAGGGGCTGGATATCAAAAAAATTGGGATGAATGATCTCAGTCAATTTTGGATGGCTGATGCCACAAGGCTTTCGGTTTAGCACCAATACTTTTTCAATGGCATTATGTTTTAAACATTCATGCAATACGCCTTCTCCAACCATTCCTGTTGCACCTGTTAGAATGACTTTGAACTTTTTGACAGAAGGGTTACTCATTGATTTGTTTTAAATTAATAAAATCAATATTAATAAGACGGCAATTTAGTTTGAAATACAGTGCATAAATCAGCAGTATTGAAAATTTAAATTTATTCTGTCAGGTTCTAATTTAATTTATTCATCATCCGTAAAATCATCATCGCTGTAATGAGCGGAACCTGTATTGAGCATACTGCCCATCAGGTCTTTGAACTCAATTTTACCTTCCACCACTTTTTTACTGATTAATGAATAGGAGGCCAATCCGTGCAAAACAAATTCCATCAGTAGAGCATTTTCTTTTTCATCGGCAGCATTGAAATACTTTTTTACCAGAGCATGAAGTCCGGCAACATTGTATAGTAATTGCATCTTGTCTTCATCAGTTGTGTCTAAAAATACATTCAGGTTGTTGCCGGAATCAAACCAGGTTGTAATGGCCTTATATGGATTTTCAGATTCCTTGTCTTTTTGCTTTTTTCTTTTCAGGGTATCCGGGTTTGGAAAATACTGTACAAACTGGCTCCTGATTGCTTTTTCAAGGAGATTGTATGCAACCTGGTATGGGCCTTCCTGCTCACCTTCATAAACAAGTTCTATTTTACCGGTAATGGAAGGGATAATGCCGGTTAGATCGCTTAACCAGACCTGTGTTGTTTTTTCATCATTCATAATGGCTCTTCTCTCGGCTGCGCTCACTGCATTTTCATAAGCTGCAATGGTTAGCCTGGCACTTACACCACTTTTTTTATCAACCAGTTCATTTTCCCTTGCTTCAAAAGATACCTGTTCTATCAGGCGTTTTACCAGGTCACTCACTTTTACGATTTTATGCTGGGCCTCTATAATTGCAGCTTCCTGTTCGGTGATGGCCATAGCCGTTTCAAGTGTTTTGGGATAGTGTGTAAGTATCTGGCTTTCTATCCTGTCTTTTAAGGGAGTAACAATGCTTCCCCTGTTGGTATAATCTTCCGGGTTGGCTGTAAAAACAAACATAACGTCTAAGGGTAACCTTAGTTTAAACCCGCGGATCTGCAGGTCGCCTTCTTCCAGGATATTGAACAGGGAAACCTGTATTCTTGCCTGCAGGTCGGGCAATTCATTTATAACAAAGATGCAGCGGTTGCTTCGCGGGATGATCCCGTAATGCAATACCCGTTCATCAGCAAAATCAAGCTTCAGGTTGGCAGCTTTAATGGGGTCAATATCTCCTATGAGGTCGGCTACACTTACATCCGGTGTTGCCAGTTTTTCACCATACCTTTTACTCCGGTGCAGCCAATCAATGGGAGTGTCATCTCCTTTTTCTGCTACCAGATCTGTTGCATATCTTGATATTGGTTTTAAGGGATCATCATTGATCTCGCTTCCGGCAATGATAGGAATATATTCATCCAGCAATTCAGTCATCTGCCTGGCCATACGTGTTTTTGCCTGTCCCCTCAAGCCAAGAAATAAAATATTATGCCTGCTGAGCAATGCCCTTTCTGTATCAGGTATCACAGTATCTTCATAGCCAAGTATGCCGGGGAAAGCATTCTCTTTTGCTTTAATTTTTTTGACCAGGTTGTGCCTGATCTCATCTTTAATAGACCTGGTTATATAGCCGCTTTTTTTTAACTCTCCTAATGTTTTTATCTTAAGTTTTGTCATTTAATTCTTCTTATAATTTTGTAAGCAATTTTTTTCGTTTTCAGATATTTCTATTTCTGCAAAATGTCCGGGTGGGATGCCAGTTTTGCTGATAATATCCAACAGCGCAATGGAATTTTTAAATGTTGAACCGGGAGCCATTTTTATAAGTATCATCAGGTCGCCTGGTTTACTATTTTTCATCTCTTCGTTTAACAATGTATTGATGCCGGTTATTCCTGTTTTTTCCAGTTTGCTGCAATCGTTATCCCTGAAATAAAAATATTCATCACTGGCTGCTATGATAATGTTTAGTGCTGCAGGAACAACGAATGATTTTTCGGGGTCATTGATCGCTTCTTTGGTTTGTTCCCTTTTTGCCTGCCCTTGTTTTAGTAATTCAACGATCTCGGCAAGGTTTTCTTTTTGATTGGTAACTTCTCTTTGATTGATGAAATAAAAAACCGCACTTGCCAGTGAAGCTCCAATAATTATTCCTAATATCAGTTTTTTCAAGTGTATGATTTAATAGTTCCTGGAATTGGTAATTAAAGTTTACACCTTTCTTAAAAGGTGTAAACTTTAATTACCGTTATTAGTCAATCAATAAACGGTTTTCCTTTTCCCGCTTTCAAAATCTTTGAACATAAATGCACCCAGTTTATCCAAAGATGCAAAGAATGCTTTGCCGTTATTTGTTTCTGTGAATTCCTGTACAAATTTCTGCAGGTAAGGGTCACTGGCTATCATAAACGTTGTTACAGGTATCTTTAATTTTTTACATTGTGTGGCAAGGTTCATACATCGTGTAAGTATTTTTCTATCTATGCCAAAACTATTCTTGTAATATTTATTGCCGGTTTTCAGGCAGGTAGGCTTGCCATCAGTGATCATGAAAATCTGTTTATTGGGGTTGCGCCTTTTCCTTAACAGGTCCATAGCCAGTTCAAGCCCGGCTACTGTATTGGTATGATAAGGCCCAACCTGTAAATAAGGAAGGTCTTTTACTTCAATTGTCCAGGCATCATTTCCAAACACAACAATATCAAGTGTATCTTTTGGATATTTGGTCTGAATCAGTTCACTCAATGCCATGGCAACTTTTTTGGCAGGTGTTATCCGGTCTTCGCCATAGAGGATCATGGAGTGAGAGATATCTATCATCAGTACAGTGGAGGTCTGCGATTTAAAATCTGTTTCCCTTATTTCCAGGTCATCTTCATGCATCCTGAAACTTTCTATGCCATGATTTATTTGTGCATTGCGTATGGATGCAGTGAAATCGATCTGTTCCATGGTATCTCCAAACTGGAAGGGCCTTGTTTCCGGGTTTATCTCATCTCCGTTACCAGGCTTAAAAGTATTGTGGTTGCCTTGTTTTGTTTTTTTTAATTTTCCAAAAATCTCTTCCAGGCTTTTTTTCCGGATGCCCTGTTCTGTTTTTGACGTTATTTTAATTTCACCGTTTTGCCTGTTTTCATCAATATAACCTTTGTCTTTCAGGTCTTCTAAAAAATCGCCAATGCCATATTCATTATCAGTTAGTTTATATTCTTTATCCAGTTCATTAAGCCATTGCATCGCTTCATTGAAATCACCACTGGTATGCGTAAGTAACTGCATAAAAAGATCAAGGAGTTTTTCAAAACTGCTTTTTGCATTTTCAGATGGATCGTATTTGGAGAAATTGAAACTCCTCATATGTTATTATTTTGTTGATTTAGTTGACAAGGTTAAATAGTTGAGATAGTTTTAAAAATGCATGAAACTTTTCAACATGTAAACTTTTTCAACCAACATCCGTTCACCGCAATTTACATAACAATCAATAAGCCTGCATTGTTGTAATGTTAAATAAAAAGTCCCGTGATTTAAACGGGACTCTTTATCTGATATATTATTTTTGGGGCGTATCGGGTTTCACCGGCTGCGTTTGCAACTGGCCTGTATTTTCAACAGGTGGTGGCTGGTTCTTGAATTGCTGTTCAAGTGCCATCAGCCCTTTTAACAGGTTTTCATTGCGTTCTTCTTCTGCACTCAGGTTATCTCTTTTATTGTCTGTTAAGGTTTGATAAAAAGCCATTTGTTGCTCCATGTCTTTTCTAAGGCGCTGCGTAACTTTTTGAGCAAGTACAGTATCCCCGGCTTTATAAGCGGCATACAGGAACTGCAGTGAAATCTGGTTGTGTTGCTGGCCACGGCTAACCATGCCATATGAGAAATTGTCTTCCAGCATCATTTGATCACATTTGTTCAGCATTTTCTTTGCTTCTTCTTTTCTGCCTGCATCGGCAAGGCTTCCTGCTGCCTGTGCAAAAGCCAGGCGTATGCTGTTGAGGTGGCGCCTGTTCTCTTCATCAAAATAAACACCTTTTTTATTTGCATTGCCGAAAACAAATTTGTTCATCATTTTATCTAATACCCAATCTTTGTTTACTTCACTGTTCTTAACGGGCACAAGCCTGTAGGTAAGCCCATCCTGGCGTAAATATTCCTGGAATCCAAGTTCTCCGTAAGGTGATGTAAAATAAATGGGCCTTTTCCATTTATTAGCGGCAATGATATTCAGGATGGCAGCATCATTTTTATATAAAACAGATTTTGGTATATCAAATCTTACTTCACTTACCACGCTGTCATTTGCATTAACAGTTCCATTCTGGCGAACAAAATTAATATCAACGGGAACTGATACTTTTTTAGATGGATAAATATTCAGCATACTTCCGTCTCTTCCCTGTTCCATTTTGGCAGGATCATCACTTCCGGCATAATCTTTCATCATGGTATACAGATCCATGTATTGATTTGGATCGATGCCGGATTTTGGTGCATTAAAAATAGCATCCCTGTTTGCTCCTTCAATCTGGGCTGCAGTCCAGATCGGGTCAATTGGGGCGCTTTCATTTAACTTATAACGCAATTGGTTGATGTACCAGTCTGTTCCAAGTAAACTACTGTTGATCACTCTTACATCTGGCCTGATACCCTGAACTTCCTGGGCATACCATAATGGATAAGTATCATTATCACCAAATGAAATAACGATTGCATTGGGTGCACAACTTTCAAGGTAATTGGAAGCAAGGTCCCTGGCAAGCACTTTGTTGCTGCGGTCGTGATCGTCCCATTCCTGGCTGGCCATCAATACAGGCACCAGTAATAAACAAACAATGCCTGCTATGACGTTTGCAGTTTTTAATTTTTTAATTACCGGCATTAGTAATTCAGAAACATACAATACACCGATTCCGATCCAGATTGCAAATGCGTAAAAAGATCCTACATAAGCATAATCCCGCTCACGGGGCTGGTTACCCGCCTGGTTCAGGTAAAGGCAAATGGCAAAGCCGGTGAAGAAAAATAACAGCCCTGTTACCAATGCATCCCTCTTATCTTTTTTTACCTGGTATAATAAACCAAGCAGGCCTAAAATAAATGGAAGTGCGAATAGTTTATTATTGGCTTTATTGTGTTTTAAGCTATCGGGTAAATTATCCTGGTTCCCAAGCCTTAACTGGTCTATAAAACCAATGCCTGTCTTCCAGTTACCGTCTCTTACATTTCCCATACTAACACCTTGTACATCATTTTGCTTTCCTGCAAAATTCCACATGAAATAACGCCAGTACATCCAGTTTATCTGGTAGTTCATAAAAAAGCCGATGTTTTCAGACATGGTTGGGGCTCTTTCCCAGTTACCTTGCTGATCTTTGGTAATGCCTGCCCAGGATGCATAATAATCTGCATGTCCCTGGTCGTTGCTCTGGTCCCACATCCGTGGAAAAAAATGTTTGTCTTCTGGTGCGTAAACATATTCAACTTTACGGCCTGTTTTTTCGTATTTTCCGTTCGATTTTAAATAGATGTCAGTGGTTTTGGATTCCTGTACTTCTGCGGTAAAATCCTGTCCGAACAGTATCGGCCAGTCTCCATACTGGTCGCGGCTTACATAACCCACAAGACTCACCGGGTTGTCTACATTGAACATATCAACAGACGGGTCTGCACTGCTGCGGATCATCGTTGTAAAATAAGTTGAATATCCAAGCAG
>JAGPDJ010000324.1 GCA_018057635.1 Ferruginibacter sp.
GAATATATTTATATTATTTATATTTATAAACATTGTAACAAACAGGTGGCTTCATACGTATCAGCAGCAAATAATTGCAAGCAATGGATCTGAATAAAACAGTTACCAACTATCCGGATGACATAATAATACATGTAAAACTAAAAATAGCCCTGCTGTGGGTTTCCGTAACCTTATGCTATTTATATGGAGATTATTTTGAACTATACATTCCACAAAAAGCAGCAGGCTTAATCAGCGGGCAAAATCTGCTTGACAGTCCGCTGAAGTTATTTGCCGCATCTGTTTTACTCGCTATACCGGCTGTAATGGTTTTTCTGTCTGTAGTATTAAAAGCCCGCTTAAACAGGTGGCTTAATTTAATTTTGGGAATATTCTTTACCCTTATTATGCTATTAATTGCAATTAACTCTTTCACAGCCTGGCGGGCATTCTATGTTTTCCTTGCCCTGGTTGAAAGTACATTGACTGCCCTCATTACCTGGTATGCTTTCACCTGGTCAGCTAAAAAATAAGATTCACTTATTAATATAATCAACATGCCACATCCCGTTTCAAATAAAAAAAATGCCAGGGTTTCCGGGCTGCTATACCTTGCCGTTATACTTACAGGAATGTTCAGTTTACTGTATGTTCCGGGTAAACTGATTGTACAGGGCAGTGCTGCAGCAACTTATCAGCAAATTGTGTCTTCAGAAACACTTTTCAGGCTGGGCATCGTGAGCGGCCTGGCGTGCTATACCTTCTTTTTGTTTTTACCGGTTTATTTATACCGGTTACTTAAACCGGTAAATAAGAATATTGCCGGTATCATGGTAATGCTGGCTGTTGTTAGTGTACCAATATCGTTTTTAAATATACAACACAAATTTGCTGTACTAACGCTTATTAACAGTGCCGGTAGTTTTACCAGTATGCCAATTGAACAAATACAAAAGCAGGTTTCCTTTTATCTTGACCAGTACAACAATGGCATCAGTATCGTTTCCATATTCTGGGGGCTCTGGTTGTTCCCGTTTGGCTATCTTGTTTTCAAATCGGGGATAATTCCAAAAGTATTAGGCATATTCCTGATGCTTGGTTGCTTTGGCTACCTGGGAAGCTTCCTGGGAAATATGCTCATCCCGGATTATGCACAATTGGGCCTGGATTCATACATCAGTTTACCTTCTGCCCTGGGCGAAATAGGTTCTTGTTTATGGCTTTTGGTGATGGGTGCAAAAGAAGTTAAGATTGATACCGGAATGCAAGCGGGGTAAAATGAGAACCCGAACTTCTACACCGGAATAAACGGTCTAGCCAGAATGCAATAACTATTCATTTTGCTAACAAATTATTCAACTTAAATGAATTTAGTTACATTTTATATGAAATTTCATTTTAAATTATAGATATATTTTTACCTTTAAAGGCAGGTTTTTAAGTCGGTCGGATTCTACATTTTATTTCCTGTGCCAAGATACAGCGGTAGACAGTAAACAATTTATCATTAAATAAATCTGGCTATGCGACACATACTTTTTTTAATTTTTGCTTGCGCTTATTTTGCTTCAACGGCTCAACATGTAGAAATAAAAAGCATTAAAAGCGACAGTTTAATTATTGTTACAAAAAATCCTGAAAAGGGATTTTATCATGACTACATTTTGTTTGTACCAAAAGGAACCCCGCTGAATAAAAAAATATTTCTGCTTGTAGAACCTAACAACACAGGTAAAACGTCTGACCGTATAGAGGTTCATAAACAATATGCTATTGATTTGGCTTCGGTTAGCTCGGTTGGAAATAATGTTTCAACTGAATTGAAAATCCCCTTGCTAGTTCCGGTTTTTCCAAGACCCGTATCGCAACCATTAATGTATACACATGCGCTTGACAGAGACATCATGTTAGAAAGAACAATCTTATTAAATAGAATTGACTTACAATTACTGGAAATGATCAATGACGCCCGAAATATTTTATTATCAATGGATATAATCGTAGATCCCAAATTTTTCATGAATGGATTTTCGGCTTCTGCAACATTTACCAATCGTTTTTCTTATATACATCCAGATAAGATAAAGGCTTTGGCAATTGGTGGATTTAATGGTAAACTGATGTTGCCGCAAAATGAAATCAACAACATTAAACTCGACTACCCAATTGGAACCAACGATTTTAAAAAAATAACAGGTGATAATTTTAATATAGAGGCTTTCAGGAAAATTCCACAATTCATATATATGGGAAAGTCAGATGAAAATGATGCCGTTCAGTTTGACGATGCTTACAATGATAATGAACGTAAAATAATCAATGATAATATCGGAAGTAACGTTCAGGTAAGATACCTTGAATGCCAGAAGATTTATTTGAAGAATAACTTTTATGCAACCTTTAAAACGTATGAAAATGTTGGACACTGGACAACATCAGCCGTGAATTTGGATGTAATAAAATTCTTCCTGAAACAAATGAATGAGCATTAGAAAAACTACAGATTAAAAGCTGCTTTCTCAACAGAGGGTTCGTAAGCATGATCCCTTGCTGTTAATCGTTTCGTTAATCACTTACAGTGTTAAGCAGAAAAAAGGATATTAATTATCCTAATAATTACCTTTTAATAAATCATATATTACATTTCGTTTGGGTAAAATCTTCAACATATGGAAAAAACGATATTGATATGCCTGGTAAGTTTATTTTCAGTAAAAGTATATTCACAAAACAAGGCCCAAAGAGATACATCGCTTAATCCATCCAAAACACTGTCAGAATATTTTAATAAAGCTGAAGTCGTATTGGGGAAAGTAAAATACCCCCCGGAATTCCCGGGTGGAAAAGCAGCCTGGTCAGCATTTCTTAAAAGTAATATTGACATTAGCAAGCCATTAAAAAACAAGGTGCTTTCCGGAACTTATGTTGTTTCTGTAAGATACACTGTAGGAAAAGATGGTAATTTAAAAAATATAGGTGCAGAAACCGGTTGTGGCTATGGTATGGAAGATGAAGTGATTCGTTGTTTAAAATTAAGCCCTGCATGGCTACCGGCTCAAACTGCTGATAAAGAGATCGTGAATTTTGCAACCAGGCAATTGGTAATATTTAAAATCAAAGGAACAGTAATTGAGACTGATATACGGTAAAAACAGTAACCGTAATTTTTTTTAACTATACAGACAATACACTTACAGATCAATGCAGCAACATAAAACTCCCTTTCTCATTAAATACTGTTCCATTATAAATATACCTGCATATCCATACATACATTGACGCCGGCTGGTTCTTACCTTTCCATTTACCATCCCAGCCCTCGCCAATGGTACGGGTGAAGAATACTTTTTCTCCCCACCTGTTGTACACCTGGAAAAATTCCAGGCTGGCTGAACCAGGCAGAACCGGCCTTAATATATCGTTCCGTGTATCACCGTTAGGTGTAAATGCTGTTGGTACATAAAACCCGCCCAATTCAGTCTTGGCGGTTGCGGAACCTGCCGGACTGTTTGGGCAACCAGCCACTGCAGCTAATGCTATCACATCAATAATAACCGTTTCTGCCGGCTGCAAACCGGTTACCAGGTGACTGATACCATTAGAGCCGGATGAGGGTGTACCATATGGACCGCCATTAACCGAAACTTCGTAACCTGCCGAACCGGCTACCGGTAACCAACTAAAA
>JAGPDJ010000325.1 GCA_018057635.1 Ferruginibacter sp.
AACCTTGGTGAGTGAACAATACTTGTTAGACCTGGAAAGAGAAGCCTTCTTAAGCCTCACCGGCGAAAAGAAAACACTGGAAAGGATTCAAAGTATTTTGAAGACCGGAAAGCCTTTGAGAAATTAAACAATTAGAAAATTTGAAGATTTGAAAATGAGTTGATCTGAAGATTATTTATTACACGAATTATTCGAATTACACGAATTTTGCATTCCGATATTGATCAAACTTCAAACTTCAAACTTCAAACTTCAAACTTCAAACTTCAAACTTCAAACTTCAAACCCATGACCATCCCTCCATACTTAAAAAAAGGCGACACAATTGGCATTACTTGTCCGGCGGGCTATATGGCTGCAGAAAAGGCGGCAACCTGTATACAAACTTTACAGCAATGGGGTTATGAAGTAATGGTTGGTAAGACACTCGGCAGCAGTTCTGAAAATTATTTCAGTGGTACCGATGGAGAAAGAGCAGCTGAATTACAGGCTATGCTTGATGACAGCTCTATAAATGCAATATTATTTGGCAGGGGCGGGTATGGTATGGGCAGGATCATTGATATGCTTGATTTTAAAAAATTTAAAAAGAATCCCAAATGGCTGATTGGTTTCAGCGATATAACGGTATTGCATACCCACCTTTTAAATAATTATAAAATTGCATCCATGCATGCGCCTATGGCTGGCGCTTTCAATGAAAACCCTTCAGAAAATACTTTTATAATATCTCTTAAAAGAGCTTTGGAAGGGAAAAAGGGTAATTATAAATCAGCAGGGCATCCCTTCAACAAAAAAGGCGAAGCTACCGGTATTTTGACTGGAGGCAACCTGGCATTGCTTTCCAATGTAATTGGAACGGCCTCTGATTTTGATACCAGGAACAAACTCTTATTCATAGAAGACACCGGTGAATACCTTTACAACCTTGACAGGATGTTGTATCACCTGAAGAGAAGCGGAAAATTTAAAAAACCTGCAGGGATTATTTTTGGAGGTTTTACCGATATGAAAGATACAGAAAGGCCTTTCGGTAAATCCGCAGAAGAGATCATTCAAGAAATAACTGCAAAAGTAGAATGCCCGGTTTGTTTTAATTTCCCGGTGAGCCATTCAAAAGAAAATGTTGCATTAAAAGTGGGTGTTGCTTACACATTAAAAGTAACCGGTAATAAGGCCAGCCTGGTGGAATTGTAAAAGCGGTTTATTATTTTAACAGAGAATCTATCTTGTGTTTATAAATTTCAAAACCCGTCAGGTTATTATGTGACCCGTTTCGGATGGTTACAAATTCATCTCCTTCCTTTAAGTATTTTTTTAATTTCGCTGCACAACGGTAAGGTATAATCCAGTCGTTGTTGCCATGAAAAATAATAACCGGTTCCTGCACATCCTGTAAATATTTCCAGGTTGGTATTTTGTACTTAGACATATACGTTGCCGGATATATGTATGTAAAGGAATTAAGCAGCCCGGGAATGCTGTAGTAAGGTGTTTCCAGTACCAGGCTCTTACAGTTATACATAGACGCTACATAAGCTGCAATACCCGTTCCCAATGATCTTCCATAAATTACAGTACTGTCTGCACTGAATTTACCGGCTGCCAGCTTCCTGATAAGCAAAGCCTGGTCATATAATTTCTGTTCTGTTCGCTCTCCCCTGCTTTTTCCATAGCCCGGATAATCGGGCATCCAAACTTCATAACCATTGCGTGTAAAAATAGCTGCATGGGCAGCATAATGTTCTACATTGATCTTGTTTCCGTGATAATAAATAACCAGGCCGTTTCGGATTGAATCTTTCGGGAAAAACTTTACCAGGCTGATGGTATCTTCCCTGTTTACAGGAATAGTAACTTCTTCAAAAGGAAGATCAAATTTGAACACATGATCTGAATTCAATTTTTTAGGCAGGAATATGAAAATATCCTGCATGTAAAAAAGAACAATACCTATACTGCAATAAATGATTATAAAAATTTTAGTCCGGGCAAATATTTTTTTCCTGTTAAAATTCATTTGTATTATTTAGTACTGAAGGATGTCCCGGATAAAATTATGATACTCCGGAAAAGCAGGTAAGTTATTATGTCCACCGCCTTTTATGCGGATCAAAGTTATTTTTTTTGGATTAAGCGCCTGCAGTTTTTCACTGTTGCTGATTGGAATCAGCCAATCCCTTGTTCCATGAAGGATATAGGTATGGCAATGTACATTTTCAATCCATTTATCTGTACGCAGTTGAAACCTCAAAACAAAGCGCACCGGCAACATAGGTAAAAAACGTTCTATTGCTTTTGTAAAACTGAAATAAGGAGCATCCAGAATCAGGTAACGTGGTTTGTTGTCGCTGGCAATTTTTGTTGCAAAGCCGCTGCCCAGGCTTCTTCCATATACAATGAGGTGTTGCTGAGTATATTGTGCCGCCAGTTTATCATATACAAATTGCATATCATTGAGCATATCCTTTTCAGTGCGCTTACCGGTACTCTTTCCAAAACCACGGTAATCAACCAGTACCACATCATAATTATACCGGTAAAAATCTTTTGCATAGCGTGCCCAGCCTTTTATACTCCTGGTATTGCCATGAAAATACAATACCAGTCCATGCGGGTCTTTAACTGTAAAATGTAACCCATTGATCCTTACACCGGGTTCAACATCAAAAAATAATTCCCGGAAAGGAGCATCGTATTTATAAATAAAATCCTGTTTCAGTTTTTCAGGCTTAAAAATAAAACGTTCCTGTACCAGGTATATGATCAGTATCAGCAAAAGATAACCGCCTATGATGTATAAGAGTGAGTAATTCAACAGAAAAGTAAATTTCCTTTAAGTTATGCATTCAGCAATTAATAACTTCAACCTTTTAAGGAAAGTGCATCTTTTTGCCATGCATCCATTCCTCCCTGCAGATTTACCAGGTTGGTTAACTGTAGTTTTTGTTCCAGCCGCTGAATGGCTATCTGGCTCCTGATGCCTTTCTGACAGTAAAAAACAACGGTTTTAGAAGTGCTTATTTTATCAATATTTTCTGTTAATGAACCTAAAGGGACCAGGGTTCCGCCTATATTGAACAATTGATGTTCCCAGGGTTCTCTTACATCAACCAATTGTAATCCGGCAGATTCATTCAACATTTTCTTTAATTCTGAAACACTGATATGCTGCATATTTTTTACTGATAATCATCTTCATTGTTCCACATGCGTTTCATTTTCAGTTTGCTGACCGGCGCAACAACCAGTGGAAATTTTTCTACCATCACATTACTTTGTTCCAGTCCAAAACTACGCTCTTCGCTTACACTTATTTCTTTAACCCAGAAGTAAAGCCTCATGATGATATGTTCAAAGAATGGCAATTCATTATCCTGGCTGAGGAATTTTTCCATAACAATAAACTGAAAGTCGCCTACCATGTTATTTCTTTGCTGGCTTTCATAACGGCTGGTAATATTCACCTCGCGGTTTGCCACCAGGTCTTCCACCACTTTTTTAAACATCAGGTTTATACGTGGTGCCACGCGGAAACCAAGGCGGAACTCTACCCGTATTATATCATTGGGAATGATGTGTTCAACAACATACTCACAGGTGTAAGGTTCATCCATTGTATCAACATGCACAAACCAGTAAATATCAGCCCGCTTGGGTTTGCCGC
>JAGPDJ010000326.1 GCA_018057635.1 Ferruginibacter sp.
AAGCCAGGAATATTCCCAATACAAAAGAGGTAAGCAGCAAAGGGTATTGGGGTTGTTGCCTGAAAACGGTGTAAGTCCAGAAATAGAATATGCCGGAAGCGATATAAGGAATGATCCTGTCTTTTTGTGAGCGTAAATAAACAGAATCTATAAAGCCAACAGCCCTCAGCAGTAAAACACTGATCAAAGGAAAAAAAGCAAGGTTCAATAGTATGATCAGTACGGTTTGTTTTTTTTCCGGTTCAGAAAAGCCTGCAAAAGCGGATGGATGAATATAGATCAAAAACAATGAAGCGTAAACAGGGATGAAAATGGGATGGAACAGGTAACTGAAAAACCCGGTAAATATCCTGGCACTAACAGTTACGGGTGCCGGAGAATTATTTTCTGCCAGATTTGATTGATGATTTATTACAGTTGGTTCCATTTTTTTTACTGTTCAGCGGTTGTTAGAGTATTTTCCTCAGCCTTGCCACAGGAATATTCAGTTGTTCCCGGTATTTGGCAACTGTTCGCCTGGCAATATTATATCCTTTTTCCTGGAGCATGTCCGTAAGTTTTTCATCACTGTACGGATGTTTTTTATTTTCATCTTCAATGATATCCATCAGAATCTTCTTTACTTCACGGGTGCTTACTTCTTCACCACTGTCTGTGTTCAGGCTTTCACTGAAGAAAAATTTAAGCCGGTAAGTGCCGAATTCGGTTTGTACAAATTTGCTGTTTGCCACGCGGCTTACTGTAGAAATGTCAAGGTTTGTTTTTTCTGCAATGTCTTTCAGTATCATGGGCCTCAATTCTGTATCATCACCGGTAAGGAAGAATTCATACTGGTAATTCATGATCGCTTCCATGGTATTCAGCAGGGTGTTCTGCCTTTGTTTAATTGCATCAATGAACCATTTTGCTGAATCTATTTTTTGTTTGATGAAGATAACGGCTTCTTTTTGACGTTTATCTTTTTTGCTTCCTTTATCATAATCCTTCAGCATATCCCTGTAACCTTCACTGATTCGAAGGTCGGGTGCATTTTTACTGTTTAGGGTAAGCTCCAGTTTACCATTGTTATTTGCAATGAAAAAATCGGGAATAACATAGTTTTCCCCTGAATTTTGTTCACTGGTAATGCCACCGGGTTTGGGGTTCAGTTTTACTATTTGAGAAATGATATCCCTTAGTTCCTGGTCTGTGAGGTTAAGGCCGCGTTCAATTTTTTCATAGTGCTTCTTGATAAATTCATCAAAGTATTCATCAATAACTTTTATAGCATTTGCAACAACTTTATTATTTCCCTCTTTTCTTTTTAATTGTAACAGCAGGCACTCTTGCAGGTTCCTTGCTCCTACACCAGGTGGGTCAAGCTGCTGAATCTGCAAAACAATACTGTTCAATGCTGCTTCATTGGTATCAATGTTCTGGCGGAAGGCAAGGTCGTCAATGATTGAGGGAATATCCCTTCTCAGGTATCCGTCATCATCCAGGCTGCCTACCAGGTGAATGGCAATCTTTTTTTCCTTGTCGTTTAAATTGAGCATGCCTACCTGTTGCTGCATCAGCTCCATAAAACTGGTTTCCACCTTATGTGGTATCACTTTCCCGTCATCTTTTTCGGGATAGTTTTCATCCCGTAGTTTATAGTCGCCTACATCATCATCTCCATCATGTACGTATTCACTGATATCAATATTATCATATTCATCCTCACTGCCATCGGGTTCAAAATCATCATCTTTTGAATCTTCAAATTCATCCTTTGAGTCAAATTCATCATCATGGCCTTCTTCTACCTGTTCCAGTGCCGGGTTGTCTTCAATTTCTTCTTTTATCCTTTCATCTAATATAGCAGTAGGAACCTGCAGCAATTTCATTAACTGAATTTGCTGTGGCGACAGTTTTTGTAAAAGCCTTTGTTGTAAACTCTGCTGTAATGCCATGCTGTTAGGTATAATCCATTGTTTGCATTTGTAAAAAATAATTTTACATCAGCAAGCCCGTATTTATTGGTAAATTTACAACTCTGGCACGTGTATTATGAAACAAAAACGTATATTTTTATTTTTTTGCATGATTATTGCTGCAAACGCGGCTTTTTCCCAATATTTTATACAGGGAAATAAAAATATTCAGGTAAACACACAGCGTTTTTTTAATAATGCACCGGTTTTTAATCAATACATGCCAATAAAAATTTTACCTCAGGGGTTTTATTATTCACAACTTGGTTTTTTTTGTAAAACGGAATTGAAATTTGAATCAGCCACCAAAGTTCCATTTAAATTCCGGCTTGGCAGCGTGTCATACAACGACTGGCTGGAGGGTAAAAAAAATGCCGGAATTATTCCGGCGTACTAACTAAAAATACAAATCTGTTTAATTGATCTTTGGAGTAGGGGCTGGTATTTGAAAATAATTAAGCCTGAGCATGTCAGACAAACCATAAGGGTTTTTTTCAAAAGTTTTGCTGCTATAAAATATCATGCCCTGGATATTAGGAGTTGCCCTGAGTTTATCAATCTGGCGCGGGATCTGTGTTTTATCTCTCCATGCTGTGTTGCTGCCTGTTCGGTAAATGCCAATGCCTATATAGCATTTTTTTCCGTAACAATTCCGGCTCCACCAGTCTACCAGTATTTCATAATCAACATTTTTATGGCCAATTTCCCAATAGAGTTGCGGGGCAACATAATCGATCCATCCTTTTTTAAGCCACAATAAAATATCAGCATACAGGTCATCGTAATTGCTTTGTGCACCGATCGTTTTACTTCCGTTTACCGGGTCTCTGTCGCCGTTTCTCCAAACACCAAACGGGCTGATACCAAACTGGCATTTGCTGTTTGTTTGTTTGATGGTTTTGTATAACATGGCAATGATAGAATCTACATTGCTTCTGCGCCAGGCATCTTTGGAGAGACCATTTCCGTATTTTTTATAAGTAGACCAGTCTGGAAAATCTTTGCCGGCTATTTTATAAGGATAAAAATAGTCATCAAAATGTATGGCGTCAACCGCATACCTGCTCACTACATCTTTAACAACTGCGTTTACATATAACTGTGCTTCTTTGTTGCCCGGGTCGAAATATTTTTTATCGCCATAGTTTAAAAACCAATCAGGGTGAATATTGGTTACATGCGTTTCCGTTATAGAAGAATTGTAAATATTAAAAATGGCCCTGTAAGGATTCATCCATGCATGAAATTCCATCCCGCGTTTGTGGGTTTCTTCAATCATAAACTGCAGCGGATCGTATAAAGGTACCGGTGCCTGTCCCTGCACACCTGTAAGCCATTCGCTCCAGGGTTCATAGGGTGAAGGGTAGAATGCATCTGTTGCCGGCCTGATCTGCATTACTATAGCATTCATCCCGTTCAGTTTATGCATATCCAGCAGCCTGATGAATTGTGCTTTTAGTTCTTCACTGTTAATGGTCGGCTTATCCGGATAGTCTATATTACTTACCGTGGCAATCCATACACCCCTGAATTCTGGTTTAACAGAATCCTGTTGGGCTGTTGCAGTAGTTGTAATGAAGTTTATTAATAGAAACAGGCAAACTTGTGTAAGCTTAAACATCAGTGGAACGGATTTTATCAAGTAAGTTATTCAGCGTCTTCGCCTCAGCAATGGACAGGTTGCCAAAAACAGCATCCATGTCATTTTCAT
>JAGPDJ010000327.1 GCA_018057635.1 Ferruginibacter sp.
CTGCCCGCTTATAAGATGGCTGAAATGTGAAGCATCAGTTAAAGAATTGTAATAGATCTTCCAGTATGCTGCCGAAATATAAAAGAATAAAAGGAAATATCGGACTGCTTCAAAGGCGAATTGCTTGTTTATTTCCCGCCGAAAGATAAATGGGATAAATACCAGGCAAAAACCAAACTGGAAATTATGATGCACCAGGTGTCCCATCAGGGTAACGTAAAATAACAGCATCAGCATAAAAAGTACCAGGGCGATCCGGTTACTGAAAGGGTTACGGATAAAAATCAGCAACAAAACGATGATCAGTATATCGAGTAAAATTCCCAGCCATTGGTTGGAAGTAATGTATTGAGGTAAATTTAAAATATAGAAAAACCAGGTTGCCGGATCGGTTTCCAGGCTGAAAAAAGTATTTCCATTGAGATACGTGAAACTAACTCCTGATATAATAAACATCAGGTACTCAACCAGTACTATACCGAATATGATCCGTAAACTGTTGGTAAGACTGATATGGTTGAAAAGTTTCTGCATTTACTTCAATATGGTTTTATAGATACTCACCGAATCAAGCAATACTGCTTTATGATCTCTGAGATTGAAATGATACTGAAGGAATTCTATTTCTGAACCGGCTGGTAAAGTATATCCGGCAGTTTTTGCAAACCAGTAAGGCCAGTTTACTGCAGTTGAATCATCGGGTGTTAAATGGCTGGTTAATAAATTACGCAGTTGCTCATTACTGAATTTGTAACTGAGGTAATCATCCAGGAAAACTTTTCTGTTGTGCAGCAGGTACCTGCAATAACCATTCAGGGATGTTTCCAGCAGATCTTTTTTCCAATACAGGTTATGCGTAATTGTAACCTGGTTCCCATTTATCTTCATAGCATAGGTGGATGAAGTGCTGGTACCGGAAAAATCAATGGCATACATGTTATTGTAAGGGAAAAAGATCATATCCATTTTTTTGTTGATCGTGATTGCATAAAACAACAGGAAAATGGCAGCAAAAACAAAAGCCGGCAGGGAGTGTTTAAAAAGGCGGTATAAGAACGAATGTTTCATTATAACTGAATTACTGAAGGCCGTTTGACGGTAAAGAAAATTGATTCTTAAAACCAGCCAGCAAAAATAAGAATACAATACAATATGCCACAGAACTGATAATGGCTGCTGCTATTGCTCCATATTCAGGCACCAATAAGAAATCAAAAACAACAACCAGTATCAATCCCATCAGGTCGCCTGCAAAAATCATCCGGATGTTTCCTTTCCCGATATACACGGCATTCAGCAATGTGAGCATGCCGAGGCATACGAAACCCGGCAATAAAATCAGCATGATGGGATACATTTCTGTGAAATCATTTCCAAAAATTACTGGAAAAAGATAGTAACCCGTTGCTGCTATGAACAGGGCTGCCAGGCAGATGAGTATGATATAAGGCTTCATCATTTTTTTCCATTCAGTATATGATGCTCCAACTGTTTCTGTAGATATAAAGGGCAATATGGTAGAACTGATGATGGAAGAAAAATAAAGAAAGTATTGGCCGATCTTTCCGCATTGTACATAATTACCCAGCGTAATGTTACCGGCATATTTTTCTACAAAGAAATTGTCTACCCTTAAAAATGCGAAATACACCAAAGACGAGAACATGATATATATTCCGGAACGTAAGAAGGCAGCCCGGTTAACATTGATGTTATTGTCTAACGATTTGGCATAACTGAAAGCGAACATCATTATTCCCTGTATTAGAAGCAATGCCGCATAAGCAATGGCGATCTTTTCCAGGTTATCCGGTTCACCGGGTTTAAAGAAAATGTACAGGTAAGCCAGGAATAAGAGGTTGCATGCACCCAGGATGATATTCTGCAGGTTGAATTTTTTTAACGCCGATAAAACTCCCTGGAAAAATATCAACAGTAAATTACCGGTACTGAAAAAAAGGATTGCTGATACCGGCTGTTGGAAATATGCTTTGGCCATGCCAGGAAATAATATTACTGTAGAAACCAGGAATATAATAAACAGGCATATTACCTGCAGCAGTATTTTATTTATTACAGGCAAATATTTGAGATCGCGTGAAAGCCAGGCAATGGCTGCATAATCGAGCCCGGCGCTAAAAATGAACACTACAAAATTCAATGCGTACAGTTCATTAAAATAAGCACCACTTCCCGATGCTCCCAGTAACCTTACGATTAACACATTTATAAAAAAAACAACCAGGTGGTTCAGCAATTTGCCGATCACATTATGTTTTAAAATAGTTGCAATATGGATCATGAATGCCGTGCATTATTATAATAATGCATAGATTAGTGTGTGAATTTATTTTTCAATACATTAAATTACAAATTAATCATTTAGCTGCAACTCATGGCATTCTTTAAAAAAATAAATCAAAAAGCAAGGGTTTCTTCCAATACAGGTTTTGGCGACAACGCATCCAGTTATGGCGGAAGATTTTTAAATAAAGACGGAAAGGCAAACATCAGTAAAACCGGGATAGGCTTTTTTGAAAAGTATAGCTGGTTTCACAGTATGCTCAATGTAAATGGACTGAATTTTTTCCTCATCATCCTTGGTTTCTACGTTGCTGTGAATTTGGTATTTGCAGTTATCTATTATTTAATCGGGGTAGAACACTTGGCAGGAATGATCGCCAAAACAGAACCTGAAAAATTCCTGGAAGCATTTTTTTTCAGTGCACAAACTTTTACAACAGTTGGATATGGAAGGATCAGTCCATCAGGTTTTCTTACCAGTGGAATTGCAGCATTCCAGGCCTTGACGGGTTTGTTAAGTTTTGCAGTTGCTACCGGGCTGATGTATGCCAGGTTTAGCAAACCAACTGCTTTTATCAAATATTCACAAATTGCAGTAATCGCTCCGTATAAAGGAATAACGGCTTTAATGCTCCGGTTAGCACCATATAAAAATACAACGCTTACAGATGCAGAAGCAAAGCTAACGTTGGGGCTAACCATTGAAGAAAACGGAAAGCATTTAAACCGGTTTTTCCCAATGGACCTTGAGCTGGAAAAAGTAAATGCATTAACCTTAAACTGGACATTGGTGCATCCAATTACGGAGAGCAGTCCTTTGTATGGTTTTTCAAAAGAAGATTTTCACAACATGCCGGGAGAAATACTTGTTTTTATGAAGGCTTTTGATGACATGTTCAGCAATACTGTTGTAAGCCGGGGTTCTTATACATTCAGGGAAATTATATATGGTGCAGCGTTTAATCCGATGTTTCACCGGGATGTAAGCAATAATATGACCGTGCTTGACCTGGGTAAATTGAGTGATTACCGGGAAGCAACTTTATAATATGAAAATGATTATAAAGTTGCTTTAGATTTTAAAACTCAATAGTTATTTTTTCAGGCCGTTGATGATTGCATTGAATTCAGCAGCCACGAGGCTTGCACCGCCAACCAAACCGCCATCCACATCTGGTTTGCTGAATATTTCGGATGCATTGGCAGCTTTTACACTTCCACCATATAAAATAGAAATGCTGTCAGCTGTTTCTTTGCCATATTTTCCTGATACTACGTTCCTGATATGAGCATGAATTTCTTGTGCCTGGTCGCTGCTGGCAGTTTTGCC
>JAGPDJ010000328.1 GCA_018057635.1 Ferruginibacter sp.
TCTGTGTACAGATGCCAGTGTTGCAGCCATTTCTTTTTGTTCTGCCTGTTGTAATTTATGCAATGCATCGGCCAGTCGTTTTGGCTCTACAGGTTTCATCAGGTAATCAAGTGCATTTACTTCAAATGCCTTTAATGCGAATTCATCATAAGCAGTAATAAATATTACATGCGGCGCTCTGTCCAGTTCAAGTAACATGTCGAATCCTGTTTTGCCGGGCATCTGAATATCCAGGAAAATAAGGTCCGGCGAAAGGCTTTCTATTTTTTCTATGCCTTCGTCGGCATTGGTTGCTTCACCGATAACTTCTATTTCAGGAAAATCCTGCAATAGTTTTTTTAATTCATTTCTTGCCAGTCTTTCATCGTCAATGATCAGTGCTTTGTGCATAACTGAATTATTTATTTTGATTTATAATATGTTTGCTACAGGCATAGTGATCTTTGATTCAACCATGCCTTCTTCAATTTCATGAATTTTAAAATGTGCTTTTCCATGGTATAATAGAAACAGCCTGTCTTGTGTGCTTTTTATTCCAAACCCATCTTCCTTCAAACTTTTATAGCCATTTAACTTACCAGTATTTTGCACTACAAGCTCATGATGATTCTGTTTAAAATCAGATATAATGCGGATCAACCCTCCGTCTATCCTTTTGCTTATTCCGTGTTTGATAGCATTTTCTACCAGGGTTTGCAGCATCATGGGTGGAATGGGCTGGTTCAAGGTATCTTCATCAATATCCAGTTCTATTTGCAATCTTTCTTCAAAACGCATGTGTTCCAGTGCCAGGTAATCTTTTACAATATTAAGCTCCTGTTGCAAGGGTACTGTTTCCATATTTTCTGCCTGCATGCTGCTACGCAGGATATTGCTTAATTCTGTAATGGCAGTTCTTGCCCTTTCCGGATTTTCATCAACAAGGGCACGGATACTGTTCAATGCATTAAAAATAAAATGTGGATTGATATGCGATTTGATCGTTTGCAACTCCAGAGATTTCACCATTGCTTCCAGCCTGAAAGTATCCAGTTGTTGTTTACGGTTTCTTTCAACATAATGATAAATATAATAGATCATGTTCCAGAATAACACAATCCACATGGCATTGAAACTGCTCAGGAAGAGCCTTTCCCACTGTGCAAATTTTTGCAGCCTTTCAGGATTATACCCAATCAGGTGATCAACAGTTTCAGATACAGCGCCAAATAATATAGAAAAAATGATGGTAAGCACAACAAGGTAAAAGATCTGGTTTTTCACAGGTTTTTCCAATACTTTAAGAAAGTGAATGGTATAACGCATGGTGTGCGTTACGAGAATACCTAATACACAGGTTAGAACCAGGCTGCTTAAATAGAGATGATCTGGTTTTCCAAAAGTTGATACAAAAAATAAACTGATAGCAATATTTATCGACCAGCCGATGATCTGGCACCACCAATATCTGGATATTTTCTTTAACATGAGTATAAAGTTAGGATGCTAAAAATTGTTATTTTTCCCTGTTTTGATTAATGGTGAAATGCTGTTGTAAAAGGCGAAAACCGATAAGAATATCATGTTTAATTGTAAGGAATTTATGTGATTCGATTTTAACGGGTTCATATATTTAAGAAAATACTTATAACTGAATATTGTAAATACTGTTTTAAATGATTAATGTTTAGTTTTACAAAGTAGTAAAAAGAACTGAATGGGTAACCCAAATTTAAACACAAATAAGGAACTGATGCAACCGGCCGATGCAGTATTTGAAAACAGCATCCGGCCATCATTGATTGATGAATTCAGTGGCCAGCCACAATTGATTGAAAATATCAGCATTTTTATCAAGGCTTCCAAAATGAGGGGAGAAGCGCTTGATCATATTTTATTTCACGGACCTCCGGGATTAGGGAAAACTACTTTGTCAAGGATCGTTGCCAATGAGATGGGTGTTAAAATCAAGGAAACTTCGGGGCCTGTAATTGAAAAACCGGGTGACCTTGCCGGGCTGCTCACAAACCTGGAGCCCAATGATGTTTTATTCATTGATGAAATTCACCGGTTAAGTACGGTGGTGGAAGAATACCTGTACGCAGCCATGGAAGATTACCGCATCGATATTATGATTGACAGCGGACCCAATGCCAGGAGCGTACAGTTGTCATTGAATCCGTTTACTTTAATTGGTGCTACAACCCGCAGTGGTTTGCTTACAGCGCCTTTATTATCAAGGTTTGGAATTAAAGCAAGGCTGGAATATTATGATGCAGAAACCCTAAAAAATATTTTATTACGCAGTGCAAAGATCCTCCATACAAAGATCACCAGTGATGCAGCTGCTGAAATTTCAAGAAGGAGCCGCGGTACACCCCGTATAGCAAATGGTTTATTAAGAAGGGTGAGGGATTTTGCACAGGTTATAGGCAATGGCGTGATTGATATGAATATAACCGAACACTCCTTAAAGGCATTGAATGTAGATCAGCATGGCCTGGATGAAATGGATAACCGCATCCTTTCTGCAATCATTGATAAATTTAAAGGCGGACCGGTTGGGATAACCACCATTGCAACTGCAGTAGGCGAAGAAGCCGGCACACTGGAAGAAGTGTATGAACCATTCCTTATTAAAGAAGGTTTTCTGCAAAGAACCTCCAGGGGAAGGGAAGCAACTGCCAAAGCGTATGAACATTTAGGAAGAAAGCAGGGGAGCAGGGGACAGGCGGGGAGTCTTTTTGTGGAATGAAGAAAAGCTATTAGTTATAAGCTGTTAGTACGGTTTTTTGAAAAGAAAGTCCATGTAACATAGGTCCGGTCACTGGATTTTTATTTTTTGTCAAATAAAAAAGTGGCGATAAAAATCTTTACCACCACTTTTAATTATTTATAGCTAAAAACTAACAGCTATCTATTGTTACTCCTGCTCCACCAGCCTGAATCCGTTTCCATGGATATTCACGATCTCCAGTTTGCTGTCTTCTTTCAGGTATTTGCGCAATTTGGCGATGTAAACGTCCATACTACGGCCATTGAAGTAAGTATCACTGCCCCAGATTCTCTTTAGAGCAGCTTCTCTTGGCAACAGGTCATTTTTATATTCCGCGAGCATTTTCAGCAATTCATTCTCTTTTGGTGAAAGCGTTTGTACCTTACCGTTAACACTTAATTCACGTAAACGTGGATTAAAGTGGTACATACCAAGATCAAATTCGGCATTCACTTCTTCGCGGTGCATTTCTTCATTGCGCTTCAGGATGGCTTTGATCTTATGCAACAATACTTCACTGTCGAATGGTTTTGTTATGTAATCATCAGCCCCGAGTTTATAGCCCTGGATGATATCATCTTTCATGGTCTTTGCGCTTAAGAAAAACAATGGCACATCGGGATTGATATCCCTTATTTCTTCCGCAACGGTAAATCCGTCCATATTGGGCATCATTACATCCAGCAGGCATATATCAAACTTTTCGCGTTGAAAGGCCGCCAAACCCAAACGTCCATCCCTTTCAAGGGTAACATCGTAATCGTTCAGTTCCAGGTAATTCTTTAATACCATACCGAGGTTGGTATCATCTTCGCAAAGTAAAATTTTAGGTTTAGCTTCCATGTCTTATTAGTTTAATTACAAATAAAATTAA
>JAGPDJ010000329.1 GCA_018057635.1 Ferruginibacter sp.
ATATCATGGAAGAGATCATCGGTGATATAAAAGATGAGTTTGATGATGAAGAAAGCGTGAATAAAAAGATTGATGATTTCAATTATATATTTGAAGGGAAAACAATGATCAATGATGTTTGTAAAGCAATGAACCTTCCCATGGATACTTTTGAAGCGGTAAGAGGCGACAGCGATTCACTGGCCGGGCTGGTGCTGGAAATAGCGGGCGAATTTCCGCAGGTAAATGAAAACCTGGTACAGGGCGATTTCACATTCATTCCACTTGAAATTAATAAAAACAGGATCGACAAAGTAAAAGTGATTATCAAACCTTCTGAAACCTGAAACTCTTGAAGACCAGTAAATATTTTTTTATTTTATTCACAGCTATTGCTTTTACAGCATGCAATTCAACTTACACATCAAAAAAGAAAGGGTATTTTAAAACTAATCTGCCCCAACACCAGTATGTTTCCTTTGATACAGCAGGCTTTCCATATAGTTTTGAATACCCTGTTTATGCAAGGATTATAAAAGACAGCACCTATTTCGACAGCAGCCCGGAAAATCCCTACTGGATCAATATTGATTTCCCTGAAATGAATGCAAGGATCTTCTTAAGTTATAAATTCATTGGCGGAAAAGCAATGTATAAATTAAAACAAGCTGATGGCAGCTATAAAGATTCTACTGGTATTAACCAATTCGACAGAATGGTTAACGACGCTTTTAATCTTACCAATAAAAACCAGGCTGTAACTTCTTCTATAAAAGACAGCCTTTTTGTTACAAAGAACGGCATTACCGGTGTTTTCTTTAAAGTTGGCGGAAATGCTGCCACAGCAAAACAATTTTTCCTGAGTGATACAACAACTAATTTTTTAAGAGGTGCACTATATTTTGATGCCACACCCAATGCCGATTCTTTAAGGCCCATGCAGGATTTTTTGCAGGTAGATATGGATCATTTACTGAATAGCTTTCGCTGGAAGAACAAGTAATAAGTTTAGAGGTTTAGATAGTTTAAAGTTTAGACCATCTTTACAAAGGAATTAAACTGATTAAGTGATTTAAACAGCTTAGTTGTTTCAAACTCTTTTTTCGTTGTATTTTTGCAGGTATGATAGCAATTGGTAATGTTCTGGTTAGCGACCAGGTGGTGAACGAACACTTTTTATGCGACCTGGATAAATGTAAAGGCGCCTGTTGTGTTGATGGAGATGCAGGCGCACCTTTGAATAAACAGGAATTGAAAAAGATAGATGAAGTGCTGGATGAAGTGATGCCATACCTGGATGAAGTAAGCAAATCTGAAATTGAGCGCCAGGGAAGATATGTGTACGACAGGGAATTTGGATGGGTTACACCAACTATTAACAGTAAGGTTTGTGTATATGGTATCATGGATAAAAATGGAATTGTAAAATGCGGAATAGAACAGGCTTATAACGATGGAAAGGTTGGTTGGAAAAAACCAATTAGCTGCCACCTTTTTCCGGTGATCGTAAAAGAAAGCAGGGATGAAGAAACTCAATATGTAAACTACGAGCCAAGAGAAGACCACTGTAAAGCTGCCTGTGCGCTGGGAAAAAAAGTAAAACTCCCCGTTTACCAGTTTTTAAAAGAACCCCTGATCCGTAAATTCGGGGAAGAATTTTATCATGCGCTGGATGCAGCGGCTAATCATTTAAAAAAATAATGTAATGAAGCGTTCAATAAATTTTATTTTAATAATAACTACAATTCTCGTTCAATTTACTTCCTGCACCGTCAATTCTGCTAAAATAGACAATGACCTGAAAAAATATTTTGATGCAAAAAATGTGGAAGGTTGCTTTACCATGCTTAATAATGCTGATGGTAAAATAACAGTTTACAATATGGCTTTGGATACTACAAGGTTTACCCCTGCCTCTACATTTAAAATTGTAAACTCATTGATTGCACTTCAAACAGGCGTAATTACAGACGAAAACATGGTAATTAAATGGGATGGCATAAAACGGTGGAATGCTGACTGGAATAAAGACATGAACATGAAAGAAGCATTTAAAACAAGTTCTGTTCCATATTACCAGGAAGTTGCCAGGCGTGTGGGAAAAGATACCATGAAGCAATGGATCGACAGTCTCGCTTACGGTAACCAGGATATTTCCGGTCCGGTTGATTCATTCTGGCTCAACAACCGGTTAAAAATTTCACCCGATGAACAGTTGGGGTTGTTAAAAAAATTATATTTTGATCAGTTACCGTTTCGAAAAAGTGTACAACAGTCTGTTAGAGATGTGATGCTGCAGGAAGATAATACCGCATACCGGTTAAGCTATAAAACAGGCTGGGGCTTTGATGAACAGAAGAACAACATCGGCTGGATAGTAGGCTGGATAGAAGAGAACAGGCATGTATATTTCTTTGTTACACTTGTAAAATCACCCGACCAGAAAATAGATATGAAATGGGCACGTTTAGGAATTCTTAAAGATATCCTTAAACATTACGGCTTCATGGAAGGGAAAAAATAATATCCAGATTTCTCATCATTATTAATAGTTGGTATAATTATTTCTTATTGTTTCTTTAACAATACGCCTTGTTTTAATGCTTAATTTAGTGGTTTAAGTTATGCCTCATTTCCAGCACGTAGAATTCCTTTATTTATTAATACTGATACCTGTTTTTGCCGGCCTGTTCATGTATGCTTTGTATAAAAAGAAAGCAGCAGCCAGGAAGATAGGTGATGCCGGCCTGGTGAAAATCCTGACTGCCGGATTTAATAAATCAGCCTACCTCGTAAAATTTTTACTGATACTTTCTGCTGCATCATTGATCGTACTTGCTTTGGCAAACTTGCGTAAAGCAACCGGCTCAGAAAAAGTAAACAGGAATGGCATTGATATTATGATCGCACTTGATGTTAGTAAAAGCATGCTGGCTTCAGATATTAAACCCGACAGGCTTACCAGGGCGAAGCAGGTTTTAAGCAGGCTGGTAGATAAACTGGACAACGATAGGATAGGTATTGTTCTATTTGCAGGAAAGTCTTACCTCCAAATGCCTTTAACCGGCGATCACTCAGCAGCAAAAATGTATTTGTCGGCAGCAACTACCGAAACTGTACCAACACAAGGAACTGTAATAGGAGATGCATTGAAAATGTGTTTTGCTTCATTTAATGCAAACGAGAAAAAATATAAAGCGGTTGTGCTTATCAGTGATGGAGAAGACCACGATGAAGCTGCAAAGAAAGTTGCCGGCCAAATGGCACAGGAAGGAGTAACAATCTACACCGTGGGTATTGGTTCTCCCCAGGGATCTGTAATCATAGACGAAGCAACAAAACAGGTTAAAACTGATAATGAAGGCAATGCTATCATCTCAAAACTTAATGAAGCAGTATTACGGGATATAGCAGAAAAAGGAAACGGGAAATACATTTTATTTCAAAACACCGATGCTGTTGTTAATGTAATTAGTTCCGATTTGGCTGCCATGGACCAGCGTACAGTTACGGATGATTCGCTGGTAAATTACCGTTCCTATTTTATGTATTTTCTTTTAGCAGCTTTCCTGTTCCTTGTTATTGAATTATTCCTTTCTGAAAATAAAAGGAAAAAAACGGTGTTTCTGAAACCTGCATTGGCTGTTTT
>JAGPDJ010000330.1 GCA_018057635.1 Ferruginibacter sp.
TACACATTGAAAACAAAGCCAATTTCAAAAGCACTGGCCATGGCTGCATTCAGTTTTTCTATCTCTGATGGCAGGAATCCTTTTTCAGCCAGTGAAATTTCGTTAATGAAAGGGGCACCCAGTAAGGTAGCATGCCCTTTTGCATAGTTAACGATCTCTTCAATTTCAGATTCGCTGTATTTGAGGTTGCGCAAGGCCTGGGGAACACTTTGATTGATTATTTTAAAATATCCGCCTCCACTTAATTTTTTAAATTTAACCAGTGCAAAATCGGGTTCTACCCCGGTTGTATCACAATCCATTACCAGCCCGATGGTACCTGTTGGCGCTATCACAGTTGTTTGTGCATTGCGGTATCCATATTTTTCTCCAAGCTGAACTGCATCATCCCATGCCCTGGTTGCTGCTTTTAATAAATAATCCGGACAATACTTTGCATTAATACCCTGTGGCTTAATTTCTATACCTTCAAAAGCATCCGATGCATCATAGGCTGCAGCACGGTGGTTGCGCATTACACGCATCATGTGTTTCTTATTTTCCTTATACCTGTCAAACGTACCCAGGAAACTGGCCATTTCTGCTGATGTTTTGTATGCAACACCAGTCATGATTGCTGTGATAGCTCCGGCAATTCCCCTGGCTTCTTCACTGTCATAAGCAATACCGCTTACCATCAGCATACTTCCCAGGTTTGCATAACCAAGTCCAAGTGTTCTGTAATCATAACTTAGCTGGGCAACTTCTTTTGAAGGGAATTGCGCCATCAAAACAGAAATCTCTAAAACCACTGTCCATAAACGGCAGGTATGCTCAAAACCTGTTACATTAAAACTATTGTCAGATTCATCAAAGAACTGGCGGAGGTTAACACTGGCCAGGTTACAGGCAGTATTATCCAGGAACATATATTCGCTGCATGGGTTTGATGCCCTGATTGGGCCACCTTCCGGACAAGTATGCCATTCATTGATGGTGGTATCATATTGTGTACCCGGGTCTGCACAGCGCCAGGCTGCATAGTTGATCTGGTTCCACAATTCCCTTGCTTTAACTGTTTTCATGGTACGACCGTCACTCCTTCCTTTCAGTTCCCAGTCACCATTTTCATCCAGTGTTTTGAAAAAACTGTTTGGAATACGAACAGAATTGTTGCTGTTTTGCCCGCTTACAGTTCTGTATGCTTCACCTTCATAATCACTAGGATAACCTGCTGCTATCAGGGCAGCTACTTTATTTTCTTCCTCAACTTTCCAGTTAACAAAATTTACAATTTCCGGATGGTCAAGGTCCAGGCAAACCATTTTTGCTGCACGACGCGTAGTACCACCACTTTTAATGGCACCTGCTGCCCGATCTCCTATTTTTAAAAAGCTCATCAGTCCGCTGGAAGTACCACCACCGCTTAATTTTTCTCCTTCGCCGCGGATGCTGCTGAAATTGGTTCCAACACCGCTGCCGTATTTGAAGATCCTGGCTTCCCTTACCCACAGATCCATGATACCACCTTCATTCACCAGGTCATCATCCACGCTTAAAATAAAACAGGCATGTGGTTGCGGGCGCTCATAAGCTGAAGAAGATTTTTTCAACTGTCCGTCTTTGGCGTCCACATAATAATGGCCCTGTGGTTTACCGGTAATTCCATATACTTCGTGTAAACCGGTATTGAACCATTGCGGACTGTTGGGTACACATGCCTGGTTTAAAATGGAATAAACCAATTCATCATAGAATATTTGTGCATCATTGGGAGAAGCAAAATAGTTGTAACGTTCACCCCATACTCTCCAGCAATGTGCCATGCGATGTGCAACCTGGCGGGAAGAAGTTTCCCTGCCGGTTGTTCCGTCTGCCTGGGGTACACCTGCTTTTCTGAAATATTTTTGTGCTATGATATCAGTAGCTATCTGGCTCCATTGCCTCGGCACTTCCACATTTTCCATCAGGAACACTATTTCTCCTGTTGGATTTTTGATAACCGATGTGCGGTAATCGTATTCGAACATATCAAAAGGACTAATGCCCTCTTTGGTAAACTGACGGCTGAACTGCAGCCCCTGTGGCGTTTGCTTTTTTGTTGCCATATTAAAGTAAATACTTGGTTAGTAAGATTAAGAAACTATTAAGCCCCGTATGAGGAGAACGAAAGTATCTGTTGTTATTGAACAAACATATCCATAAATATCAACAAGCTGTGGACAAAAAATGTGTATATTTTCATAAATCAAATGGAGATTGATTTTGAAGAGTTTTGCACGTTTTGTGGAAAGAAATAATTTTTTATGCAGGTATTTATGTTGTAATAATTTAAGGATTGCTGTGTTTTTTTATAAAGACATGAGCAGCTTATCTTTAGATAAAATTTTAATGACTGATGCGAACAGTGATACAAAGGGTAACCAGGGCGGAAGTAGCTATTGAAGGTGCTGTGAAAGCCTCCATAAATAAGGGTTTGCTGGTATTTGTCGGCATAGAAGACGCTGACAGTATAGAAGACATTGAATGGCTGTGCAATAAAATCGTGAACCTGCGCATTTTTGATGATGAACATAAAGTGCCTAATATTTCTGTAAAAGAAATTGGTGGAGATATTTTGCTGGTAAGCCAGTTTACATTACAGGCTTCTACCAAAAAAGGAAACAGGCCCGGGTATACCAGGGCAAGTAAGCCAGTTATTGCTGTACCGCTGTATGAAAAAATGATCACACAGTTGGAAACAGAACTGGGTAAAAAAATATTCACCGGCACATTTGGTGCAGATATGAAAGTTGAATTATTGAACGATGGACCTGTAACGATATGGATTGATACGAAGCATAAGGAGTAAATTAATAACACGAATTTTTGGAACGAATTACACGAATTATTTCATTCCCGGGTAATGGGGAATTTGAGTAATATATGGAAGGATAAAGTTGAGTAAATAAATATCACGAATTTTTGTCACGAATTACACGAATTTGGTATTGGTTTAAAACTGTAATTCGTACACTTATGACAAATATTTTACTCAAAGATGAATCATATAAAATTATTGGTCTTTGCATGGAAATTCATAGAGCATTGGGACTGGGATTTCGCGAAATTGTTTATAAAGATGCACTTGAATATGAGTTTAAACAGAATAGGATTCCATATTTGCGTGAAAGAAAATTCAGTATCAATTATAAAGGATACATTTTGCCACATGCTTATTTTGCAGATTTTATAGTTTACAATTCTATTGTTCTGGAAGTGAAATCTACTTCAATGATCGTTAACGGTTTCATTAAGCAAACAGTAAATTATCTGAAAGCTTCAAATTTACAACTTGGTATAATTGCAAACTTTGGTCAAAATTCATTTACATCAAAAAGAGTTGTATTTTAATTCGTGAAATTCGGTTTTAAAAATTAGTGTTATTAAAATTGTAATCATGACCATAAATAAGGCCAGTTACTTGCTTCATCAAAAAGAGTTTCAAAACAAAAAGAGTTGTATTTTAATTCGTGAAATTCGTTTTAAAAATTCGTGTTTATAAAAATCTTGAAATCATGACCATAAATGAAGCCCAGCAACAAGTAGACCAATGGATAAAAACAATCGGCGTAAAATATTTCAGTGAACTTACAAACCT
>JAGPDJ010000331.1 GCA_018057635.1 Ferruginibacter sp.
TCATATGCAGAATATAAAATCAGCCGTAAATTTCGGGCAGATAATCATATTTACAAAAAGATATTCCTGATCAATCAGGGAAACCTTCAGATTTTATATACGCAATGGTACTATTCAATGCTCATTTTTGTAATTAATTCGTACTGATATATTATAATGAATAGTTTTTGCTTTAAGAGCCTGGCCTGCTTTTGCATTTTTCCCGGCCGTGTAATTTGTATATTAGAATTGTATAAGACCTTTAGCAATGTTAATTTTGAAGCGATATGAATAAAAGTACAAATGAAATAGATATCATCCTGGACGTACTGAAAAAGTCTGTTGAAATTTTTCCTGATTCCGTTTTTTTAAACAGTTTATTGAATCAATACCAGGAAAGGGGGAGTTTAAGCAAAAAACAGCTCGAAGGGCTGCATAGCAAGGCATCTAAAATTACTAATTTTCCACCCGGTAAACTTGCCACACTTCAGGCAATCATATTAAGAAAACCAAACAGGTACAAGTCTGACATTTCAAAGCCTCAACCGATACAGATACCTGCCGATACAAATACAAATTTAATGGTGGATGAAATACTGACTAAGTATCCCCAGCATAAGCGGGTTTTGTACTTTAAGATGAAAATTGATAAGAAAGACATGTTAACTACTTTAGAGCATGAAGAGTTGAAAAAATTTCATAAGTTGATACTGTGATATTTACAAAGTAGAAATAACATTAACTCAATAATATTTGAAAATTTATACCTTTTATCCTTGCAATAGTCAATTCTTCGTATTAAATTTACTTCACCTTACATTACTTACTACCGTACCATCCTCTGAAATCCCGCATTTTCATTAACTATTTACTCCCTGACGGTTATTTATTCCATTATATCCACTGATTAGCTGCGCTATATTCCGTAGTCATTTATGCTACCCATGAATTTCTGTACCGGATATAAATTTTTCCAATCTGTATTGACCATCCTTGTAAACCACCATTTTAAGAAAATTTAACTGGTTGTTAGTAACATAACTTTAATAATAAGAGTCTTTTAATGGAATTAACTGTTTCAGGTATGATACAATTAATTCTGATTTTTCACTAAAAACAGATCAATATGGAAAATATTTACACAGCTTATACTAAAACTGTTCTGGGCAGGACTAATTACTTTGTAAAGAAATTCCTTACGTTCCCGGAATTTAATAACGTGCCTGATGTGCTGGTTGGTTACGGAATGCATACAGATTATGATACTGCGTGCAGGATTGCTATGATTCATGATGCAAACATCAAGATGAAATTGTTGAACAGCATGATAGTAACTTCAGACAAAGCAAAAGTTATTGAAATGCTTCCTTCAAAATTTGAAAGTAAAATTATTGCACGTTAATATTAAAATCAGTTTTCTTCGATGGTATATTCTCTACACTCAAGTTCAAATTTCTTTTCTGCACTGGCCGGTATGCCGTATAACAGCAACCGGTCAGGGCTGTTACCTGCATACCAGTTTGTTACTATCCTTCGTCCCTGTCAATACCAGGTAAAGGCATTTAATTATTCTACCCGTCCTTCCGGGAATTTTAGAAATATATCAGGCATGGGTCAACGAAAATAATGTAGTATGTATTTGTTTCAAGATGAAATGAAAAGTAAACTGTGTTACATGCAGTATGCACTGGTATCTCTTTAAGTGATCGTTTTTAAAAATTGCCTGGAAATTATGGCATAAAAAAAAGCTACCGGAAATAACCGGATAGCTCTTTTTTGTTTCAGGGGGATATTATTTTAATATCCTGCTTGATTTAATATTATTAACTGAACAAACCACCTTTTTTCAGTTCGCGTGTGCTTTCACCAATCAGGAAACCATTTTGATATATCTGGATCTTATAATTTCCTTTTTGAAAATTAGCTCCGGGTGCAAAAGTAAAAGCTACATTTTTCACTTTAGCTGTTTCCAGGTCTACAGGTACTTTCGCTGTGTAAGATTTATCACCTTCTTCACGTGATAAGAATGTTGCCTGTGTGGCATTGTTGATTGCATTGCCATCCGGGCCTACAACAACTACATAAACATCGGTAGTTCCCGTTTGAATGATCCTGTTTGCAACATCAAAGCTTACAACCAGTTTGTCTACACGCTTAGCTGTTGAAGAAACTTTTTCACGACCATTTTTCTTGATGTTCACCGGAGTAATTAAAATGTTTGATGCATTTAAAGTAGAAGCAATATCAACAGTTTTTTCCAGTTCAACCTTCCTGGTGGTAGTAACTGTAAGGTCCTGTGTTAATTTTTCTTTATCAGCGGTTAAAGCGATTTTATCCTGGTTTAATCCCTGGTTTTCCAGTGTTAATTTTGCAATATCCTGTTCCATACCGGAAATTTTTTCATTTAATCCGGCGATCAGTGATTTTGCTTTAGCCAGTTCTTTTACAGTAGCATTTTTGTTATTCAGGATCTTCCTGATCTCTTCTTTATCTTTAGCTATCTGGTTGCTCTTTTCAGATAACTGGCTTTGTAAACTGGTTGTAACAGTAGCCATTGAATCGAGGCGTGCCAGTGATGCATCAAAACTTGATTGCACTACACTTTTTTCTTCAGTAACAGCAGCGATCTTGATTTCTTTTTGCTCAAGTGCTTTGGTACTGTTTGTTTTGTCATAATACATGTAACCACCCATAGATACCAATACAACTGATAATGCACCAATTATTATGTTTTTAAGGGTTTTGTTTTCTGTTTTTTGCACCTGGCTATCGGTATTGTTAACCAGCGGGCTGTTTGATGTACTCATGTTAATAAATTTTAAGTTTTTAATATTGTTAGGGTAATGTTCGTTTTTGATATATTTTAAGAACATCTACCCTAAATTCCAAAACCGTGCCATTATTTTTTTAAGCAATAAAAATCTATTCCGGTTTGTGACTATTAATGCCTTTTTCATATAGTATTCATAAGGGTTTGGGTAAAAAGTTAAAATGTTTCATAATATTTTAACATGCATTTACAGGGGGTGTTTTTAAACTATTTCATGTATGTATTGGTCTGATTTTTTTCTTGGTTATTTTAAAATTGATTTTGGTTTAAATTAATAACCTGGAAAACATTTAATCATCATTAAAAATCTTTATCATGAAAAATTTTCTACTTTCAATCAGTATCATCACAATGTTAGCTTCGTGCAGTAACGGTAAAAAGGAATCACTGGAAGTAAAAACTGATCTTGTTCCTGTAAATACAGCAGGTTATGCAATCAGCAATGGCAGTACCGATGTAGGCTCATATGACCTGCAGGAAGAAGTGAACGCTCCGGTACAAAAAAGGGCTGCGGTAAGAAAGAAAGTTGCAAAAACTTTTTCCGCAAACGAAGCAACAGATGAAACAAAGCCGGTTAAACAAGCTGATAAGCAGGTTTCTGAAACTAAAACAGTTTCTGGTGCAAATAATAGCGGAACTACATCAACTGAGCAAGTTTCAACAAACGCTCCCGGTTCAAATACAGACAATGCCAATGGAGAAACAGCTTCTTCCGGCAATTCAACAACGGGTACTGAGAAAGCAAAAAAGAAGGGTTGGAGTGATGCTGCAAAAGGTGCTGCAATTGGTGGCGCTGCAGG
>JAGPDJ010000039.1 GCA_018057635.1 Ferruginibacter sp.
AAGTAACATTTCATTACTGATAGCTAAAATGGATTCGATATTATTTATTACTTTTTCAGGATCATGATCAGTATTTCAATTGTTATGTTTATTAACATGGCAACTTCAAGTTCTAAGTGCCAACAATTTAATTATGAGGATGCTGAGATTAAAAAACTGAGCTTGGCATCAACGATTACTAACAGTAAAACAACTGTATTAAGCAATCGTAAGAAAAATCAACTGCAAACAGGAAAGCAATAAAAAGTATATTTATCATTATGAACCAGGTTAAAATTATAACAGCATTTCTTTTAAGGAACTGTTTGAAAATCTCTTTATTAGCCATTTCCTTTTTTACACTGCTGCTAATAATATCAAATAAAGCAAAAGCACAACCTTACCTGGATATAATAAACCTAAAGTATTCATTTAGCCCGGATACCGGAATATTTAATCAAAATAAAAATGCTAACAAACTCCTATTTTTTGGCGCAGGAACCAATATCCCAATTCAGTTTAAAAACAAAAAAGATGCACTCATTTTCAGCCCGTTCTTTGAAAAATGGACATCACATGTTAGTAATAACAATCGAAGAGATTTTTATAGTGTAGGCTTACCCGTTACATTATCCAAATCTTTACCCGGTAACAGGTGGAATATCCTGGCAACTGGTATCATCAGAATGAATGACAGCAGTTTACGTAAAAATGGATTCTTACAGGTGGGTGGGGCAATGATAGCCAGTTACAAAAGATCTGAAAAATTAACCTGGAAACTGGGTGTTTATATCAACAATGAATGTTTCGGTGTTTTTATAATGCCCCTTGCAGGGATTATGTGGAATATCAACCAAAAAAATATTTTATTTGGTGTTTTACCCGGCAACCTTACTTTTGAGCATAAAATCAACCAAACATTCTATTACGGTGCTAATTTCAGGGCTATCACTAATTCTTACGGGAAAGCTCTTGGATATTGGCGTATTGATGAAAACCAATTGGGTATTTACCTTGATACCTATTTTACTAAAAATATAGTACTAAATTTAGAAGGAGGACATTCTCTTTTTCGGAAGATAAGTACAGGAATAAAAGACATTTCAACTTACAACAACAAAGTGAATGACAATTTTTACATAAAACTATCACTCGCATACAGGGTACGATTCAAATAATAAATATCATTTTATTATTAAATTATAAAACATGACAGCTTTTACTAAATTCCTCATTACATTGTTCATTGTTTCTGTAACAGTAAGTGAATTATCCTGTAAAAAAAGCAGCGATTCTGAGCCGCCTGTAATTTCCCTTTCATTTTCTGATAAAGCTTTAGAATATGTAAAACTAACTGAGGGTAAATATTTCATTTATAAGAATTCTGTAAATGCAATCCTGGATTCTGTTGTGGTAACAGAAAGCTTTTTAAATTCTATATTAACACCCAAAACCCCGGGTTCAATGATCATTATACCAGCGTATTACCATGAAAGATTCAGGTTAAAGCTTTCTAAATTCAACGGCACAACTTCAACTGAATGGCTTTATGGTATTGCAGATATTCCATTCTCATATTTTTCATCAGATACTGCTGCATTACAATTGCAGGAAGCAGACAACAGCTCCCTTTTTTATTTATCTCACAGCGACCAGCCTGCTTTAAATATTGTAGTTGAAGGCAGGTCTTATTTAAATGTATTATTAGCTGTTTGGGAGAATGGCCTGGATATTTCCAATCCGCTTTACAAAAAAACTTTAACGTATTGGGCTAAAGGAACAGGAATTATTAAACGTGAGATCATTTCAACAGGAGGAACTAATATAACCTATAGTTTAATTAGAAATAACTGAACCGGCCACTTAGTTAAGATCAATTTCTTTGTTTCATCACTTCATACAATACAATCCCGGTTGATACAGACACATTCAGTGAATCAAATTCAGCAGTCATTGGTATCCGGAACTGATCATCACAAATTTTCATCAATGCAGGGTAAACACCATGCTCCTCTCCTCCCATAATGATGGCACAGGGTTCTGTGAAATTGCATTCGAAAATCTTTTTGGTTGCTCTCATCTCAGTTGCATACACTTTTATGCCATTCATGTGAAGATCATCAACTGCTTTCATCAAGCTGTTAACCCGGCATACGGCAATCTGTTCCAAAGCCCCTGCAGAAGTCAATATGGCGTCCTCATTCAAAGCCCCCACTCCTTTATCCGGGATGATGATCGCATTCACTCCAAAACAAAATGCACTTCGGGCAATTCCACCAATATTCCTGATATCTGTAATACCGTCAAGCATGAGAAATAAAGGCACCTCCCCTTTGTCAACAATGAAAGATATAATATCCTGCAGGTCCTGGTATTGAATTTTTGAAATCTGTGCTATACAGCCTTCGTGATTGCTCACATTGAAATTGTTTAGTTTTTCAACCGGCACTTTATTGATGGGGACCATGTTTGCCGCTGCCAAAGCCTTTATTTCATCTATCAACGGCCCGTGAACAGTTGACTGCAGGTAGATCCTGTCGAGTGCCTTCCCTTCTTTCATAGATTTGATAATGGCTTCCCTGCCAATTACAAGGGTATTTTTTTTGGGGCGCTGGTGCTGGTGTCTGAAATTTTTCACTTTTTAAAGTTAGCATTTAAATTAAAAGAGTTTACACCTTTCTAAAAGGTGTAAACTCTTTTAATTTTTCTGTTACATTAATTATTTTAAACCAAAAACTTTTTTCACTTCTTTAACCGCATCCAGTTTTTCCCATGTAAACAATTCTACTTTCCTTTTGATGGTCTTACCATCCGGAGATGTAAATGTTTTTTCAACTGTTTCGTTCTTACGGCCCATATGACCATAAGCTGCAGTTTCACTGTACATCGGATTGCGTAATTTCAGGCGCTGCTCAATAAAATAAGGGCGCATATCAAAACATGGCATACTCATTACTTTTTTAGCAATTTCACCATCACTCATTTTCACTTTGGCAGTACCGTAAGTAACTACATTGATACTGGTTGGCTGAGCTACACCAATTGCATAACTAACCTGAACAAGTACTTCATCACACAAACCGGCTGCAACAAGGTTTTTGGCTATATGGCGTGTTGCATATGCTGCAGAACGGTCAACCTTGCTTGGGTCTTTTCCACTGAATGCACCACCACCATGGGCGCCTTTGCCACCATAAGTATCTACAATGATCTTACGGCCGGTTAATCCTGTATCGCCATGCGGGCCACCGATTACAAATTTACCGGTTGGGTTGATATGATATTTTATCTTGTTATTGAACAAATGGCTGTATTTGGGATATTTCGCTTTTACCCTTGGTATAACGATATTAATGATATCTTTTTTGATCTTAGCCAGTGTCTGCTCATCAGTTCCTGTTAAAAACTCATCGTGCTGTGTTGAAACCACAATTGCGTCTATCCGAACCGGTTTATTGTTGTCATCATATTCCAGCGTAACCTGGCTTTTTGCATCCGGGCGTAAATATTTAATTTGCTTCTTCTCCCTGCGTATGGCAGCCAGTTCAATCAGTATGTAATGAGCAAGATCCAGTGCCAACGGCATAAAATTATCTGTTTCATTGGTTGCATAGCCAAACATCATTCCCTGGTCTCCGGCGCCTTGTTCTTCTTTCTTTTTACGGTCTACACCCTGGTTGATATCAGCAGATTGTTCATGAATGGCAGATAAAATACCACATGAATTGGCTTCAAACATATAATCACTAACTATGTATCCTATCTTACGGATCACACCGCGTGCTATTTCCTGAACATCCAGGTAAGCTTTACTTTTTACTTCTCCAGCAAGTATCACCTGCCCGGTTGTTACCAGGGTTTCACAGGCAACTTTGCTGTTGGGGTCAAAAGCTAAAAAATTATCGATAAGTGCATCGCTGATCTGGTCTGCAACTTTATCCGGGTGTCCTTCACTAACTGATTCTGATGTAAATAAATAAGGCATGTTATTTTTTTAAGAGTGCAAAGATAAGGGTGTATACATTAAACAACAAAGTCCTTCTGTTCACATACAGAAGGACTTTGAAAAATGATGTGTATTACTATTTTATCGGTGAATAAATAATTCGCAAACGCATGGTATAATTGGGGTTTGTGCCACTTCCTACACGTACCCTTCCGAGTGCCACACTATTGTTAAATGGCAGGTACGCTGTTGAATATTGTGGATAATGAAAGTCGAACGCAGGGAAAAGCCTCATTTCATAATTTGCACCCTGGCTGATCAGCATTCTTTGTATATACCTGCTAATATTAATGTTATAATAAATAATACTTCCTCCTAACGGTCCTGGCTTCCGTTGTGCATAACCACCAAAATAACTAAAATCTGTTCCACCGGTAGGAAAATAAGGTAATCCCGTATTGTAATCGGGATCATAGAATGTATTTGGATTAAGGTCGTAATAAATTGGTTTATAAAGTACCGGTGTTACGTTTACTGTATCCTTCAGATCGAGATATAAATAATTGGGTGCCACAAAAGCACTGTCATAATAAGGGTTATCCGGTATTTGCTCAATAATGATCTCTGCCCTGTGTATTATCCGGTTGCTATAACCGGATAACTGAGGAATTGTAAGACTGGCATATGTGCCAGGTTGCGTTTGCAGGTATATCTCATTGCCGTTTGGAATTGATGACGGCGACCCCGACTTATCGCGGTTTATATAGTTTGCAGTACTCGACTTGCGTACGGAAACGCCAAAATCATTAGTACTTAACTTAAATGATTTATATATAGTATCTATTTTCCCGGCATTTTTTACCCTGAAATGAACTTCCAGTTTGGTATTGGTATCTGCCAGGTTCACATACATCAGTGCATTACCTGCACCTATTGCTTTAACTGCAAGGCCGTTAAACTCTTTACGGAAAACAGAATCGCTGAAAAATGCATGGTTCCCCGAACCTGAAGATGTACTGTCGCTGTTAAATAACCTTGAAGCATAATCTGCATTCAGTTTTATCCTGATCTGGCTTCTTACAGAATCTTTTATATTTGCATATCGCATATAATCGCCAAGGCGCCGGATATCAATATTCACCGGTGGGCTCACTACTGATCCAGTATTAGGTGGCGTTGCAGTTACCCTCCAGTTCTTGAATAAGGAATCCTTAAATTCATTATCAACTACCTCGCTCACTTGTAGCGTTTGAATTACATTGCTGTCACCCCAGTATCCCTTGTAAAAAAGGCACAACACTACAGAATCCAAGCCCAATCCTATTAAAGAATCTTTGTTGCCAAATGCAAAAGGAAATGTATTGGGTTTCAATTGCAGGTAAACATTGGCTGTAGTTTTACCAAATAGCGGATCATTGCTGATATACCCCAGTGCATGGTCATCGGAGTTTACAACATAAGTGGTATCCTCATACTCCTTTTGCTGGGCGTTTATAAAAAAAGTATCTGCAAAAGTGTTTACATTGTCAACTATAGGTAACAGATCACTTCCAAGATTGGTGGTGTCTAATTTTGTACAGCCCCAGTTGATGAATACAATGCCAATAAAACCGATTAGGAATAAAGATAAAATTCTTCTGTGCACAAGATTGATTTTTAAGAAATGGGTTGGTTATTTTCTATTTAGCAAGGTCGTTATATAATTGTAAATAGTCTGTTAAATCACTTTCTGCATTATATTTCAACACTTTCTTACCCTTTACTTTTGAGAATTCCTCCAACAGTTTCTTATCAATATTTTCAGCTCCGAAAGTAATGGCGTCCGCATAAGTTGCTCCACCCCTGAACATCCCAACATTGTTTATTTCCTTATATGCTTCCAGTTCTTTTTTGGTTACATGGTCATTAATAGTTGCCAGTTTTAAAAAGTCGGCTCCCAGTTTTTCTTTAAAAGTTGTTTGCCCGATGGTATATATAACTTTGCTGTTGCCAAAAACAGGTTCTTTTTTATATGCCGACTTGATAAACATGGGAATCAACCCGGTCATCCAGCCACTACAGTGAATAATATCCGGAGGCCATCCGAATTTCTTTACCGTTTCAAGAGCTCCTTTACAAAATAGCACTGTTCTGAGCCCATTATCTTCAAACCAAACATCCTTTTCATCTGCAAATACTGATTTCCGCTTGAAAAAATCTTCATTGTCAAGGAAATAAACCTGCAGGCGTGCATTTGGAAGTGATGCAACCTTTATAACCAATGGGTAATCGTCGTTGTCAATAGATACATTAATTCCCGAAAGCCTTACTACTTCATGTAACCGGTGCCTTCGCTCATTAATTACACCAAACCTGGGCATAATACACCTCACTTCCAGGTTACTGTCATTTGATAATACAGCCAGTTTATTAACGATCTCAGAAAATTCTGTCATCTCCAGGTAAGGCGACATTTCGTTGGCTATGAATAAAATTCTTTTCTTTGTTGACATTTGCGCTTGGTTAAATGCACTAATAGTTTTTTTAAACGGAGTGCAAAGGTACTGGTTTTTATTGAAATTGTTATTGGTCAAGCCTTTGAACACCCCTAAATTGATAAAATGAAACTTTTAAAATCTGCAGCTGAACTTACATTACTGGTTAATAAAGAGAAAGGAAATGGTTTATCCGTGGGATTTGTACCTACTATGGGTGCCCTGCACGAAGGACATATTTCACTTATTGAAAATTCCCGCAGGGAGAACAGTCTTACCATTTGCAGCATATTTATAAACCCAACTCAATTCAATAACCCGGATGATTTTAAAAAATACCCTAAAACCATTGAAAAAGATATTGATATGCTTGAAAAATGGGGCTGTGATGTATTATTTCTCCCTGAAGTAGATGAGATTTACCACCCAGGCATTGAATTAAAGCATTACAACCTGGGTTACCTTGAAACTTTGCTTGAAGGAGAATACAGGCCGGGACACTTCCAGGGTGTTTGCCAGGTGGTTGACAGGTTACTGGAAATCGTAATACCTGATAAATTATACATTGGCCAGAAAGATTACCAGCAATGCATGGTAATCACCAAACTGGTTGAATTAAAAAAATACGACTGTAAAATTATCATTTGCCCAACCCTGCGTGAACCAGACGGACTGGCGATGAGCAGCAGGAACCTCAGGCTTAACCCTGAACAACGTAAACTCGCCGTTCATATTTATGAAACGATGCTGATGGTAAAAATAGAATTAAGTAAAAGTGAAATCGGGCATATTAAACAAAAAGCAGTTAATAAATTGTCAAATGCAGGATTCCGCGTTGATTATGTTGAAATTTCTGCTGCAAGCTCACTAAAACCGATCATTACATGGGATGGCCACGAAAAAGTTGTGGTATTGGTAGCAGCCTACCTCGATGATATCCGGCTAATTGATAATATGGTGCTGGAAAAATAATATGAGGTATTTCAGGTTAAACGCTGTTTTTGTTGTTAGAAGTTCAATGATTCGTTTACTAAATATTTTTACCATGATCATTCACAATCATTAAACTATTTCACTTGTTTTCTGATACTAAAAACAAAAACGATTTGTACCTTGTACCCGATTATGCGTAAACGATTTTTTTCAATATTACAATATGTTTTTTTCCTAGGTGCAGGTATTTTCCTTGTTTGGTGGCAATTAAAATCACTAACGCCTGAACAGAAAACTGCATTTCTGGATGCATTGAAAGAAGCCAATTACTGGCTCATTCTACCCGTTGCCGTTATGACTGTTATCAGTCACCTAAGCCGGGCCATGCGCTGGAAACTGCTTATGGAACCATTGAATTATAATCCTGCCTTAAAGAATGTATTTGCAGTTACGCTTATTGGTTATTTTGCCAATGCAGCCTTTCCCAGGCTGGGAGAAATTTTAAAGTGTACTTTTCTTGCACGGTATGAAAAATTAAAGGTTGACAAACTGGTTGGAACCATCATTGTTGAAAGGGCATTTGACATGGTTTGTTTTTTAATATTTATAGGAATCACCGTGATCATACAACTGGATGTAGTGGGTGGATTTGTTAAAACACAGTTTTTAAAGCTTTCCGTAACAACAGGTATTCCCTTGTGGGCAAAATTATTGATAGTATTAGCCGTATTTATTTCAGGCATTATCCTGTTGAAAATTATATTTAAGAGATTCCCGGAAAACAGGTTTATTCTGGGTTTGAAAAATTTCTTATGGGGCATCCTGGAAGGATTTAAATCAATAAAGAACTTAAAACACAGGCGGGCTTTTATTTTTCATACTTTTCTCATCTGGACCTTGTACCTGTTGGAGATTTACGTTGCATTCTACGCCATGAAAGGAACTGCACACCTGAGCATTGAGGCCGCATTTTCAGTACTTACACTTTCTGCACTGGCAATGATTGTAACACCAGGCGGCATTGGCTCTTTTCCCATTTTCATTAAAGAAACCCTTCTGATTTATGGCATTTCTTCTGCATTGGGTATTGCCTTTGGCTGGCTGATGTGGGGTATTGCAACCGGGATTGTAATTTTTACGGGATTGTTAGCATTACTTCTGTTGCCTTATATGAATAAAAATAAAAAAAATGAAATCAGTAAGTTCGATTCCATCGAAGATATACAGCTTATCAGCCCTTGAACAGGAAATAAAAAGGTGGAGACTTAAAAACAAACGGATCGTTTTTACCAACGGAGTATTTGACATACTGCATGAAGGGCATATAGCTTCGCTCTCCCAGGCTGCCGGATATGCAGAAATACTAATAGTTGGTTTAAACAGTGACGCTTCGGTTAAGCGATTAAAAGGCAGTTCACGCCCTGTTAACAATGAAAATGCCAGGGCCCTTATATTAGCATCCATGGTTATGGTAGATGCTGTAACAATTTTTGAAGAAGACACACCGCTGGAACTTATAAAAAAAATCCTACCGGATGTGCTGGTAAAAGGCGGAGATTATACAATAGAACAAATAGCCGGCGCAAAAGAAGTGATAGCAAATGGTGGTGAAGTAATTCTTGCAGATATGGTAGCAGGCATATCAACCACAAAAATCATAGAAAAAATGCAAAACGGCTAAAATTTCACTTTAATTTAATATTGAAAGAAAATCAATATTACCAGAAACAAATAATTTTATCATCAGTTCTATTTCGATCAAACATCAAACATCAAACATCATAAATCATAAATCCCCCACTACCCAACAACCTCACTAAAAAAACCTGCTTTGCTAAAACGGAAAACGATCATCAGAGACATTAGTTGGCTGGCATTTAACAGCAGGGTACTGCAGGAGGCTGCAGATGAATCGGTACCGCTAAAAGAACGCATAAAATTCCTGGGAATATTCTCCAATAATATGGATGAATTCTTCAGGGTAAGGGTTGCTGCGCTTAAGCGTATGATAGAACTTGGCAGTAAAGCAAAAATGCACCTTGAATTAAAACCCGAAAGTATACTGGAAGAAATTCAGGATAAGGTTGTTACACAGCAACTTTCTTTTGACCGCATCTGGAAAGATATATCTAAAGAACTCAAAAAAGAAAATATTATCCTCGTTGATGACAGAAAACTGAATGTTACGCAGCAAAAATTTGTAATACAGTATTTCAATGAAGAAGTAAGGAGTTATATCGTTCCGTTGATGATAGAAAGCATACAGGGTTTTCCGGTATTGAACGACAAATCAATTTACCTTGCCTGCAAGTTGTCTAAATCTGACAGGAGCATACCACAGAAATTTGCACTGGTTTCTGTTCCAACACGAAGTCTCCCCCGTTTTGTGATATTGCCTTCTAAAATAAATGAACATGCAATCATTTTGCTGGAAGATATCATCCGTTTTTGCCTGCCCAATATTTTTTCATTTTTTGGGTATGACCGTTTTGCTGCACATACCATTAAACTTACCAGGGATGCAGAAATAGACATCGACAATGACCTGTCAACTTCACTTATACAGAAAATTGAAAAGGGTTTGAAGAACAGGAAAAAAGGAAAACCGGTGAGGTTGGTATATGATAAGGATATTGACCCGGGGCTGCTCACTTACTTAATTAAAAGACTGGGGCTTTCGCACAAAGACAATATCATTGCAGGCGGACGCATCCATAATTTTAAAGACTTTATCAACTTTCCGGCTGCTGTGTTTAAACAAAAGAACAGCAGGAAAAAACCATTTACACACCCCGCTTTAAAACATACAAACAGTGTAACCAATATTGTACTGGAAAAAGACGTAATGCTTCATTTTCCTTATCATTCATTTGATAGTGTAATTGACCTTTTGCGTGAAGCTGCCATTGACCCCGATGTGGTAAGTATTAAGGTAACCTGTTACCGGCTCGCCTCCAGGTCAAAGATCATCAACGCATTAACCAATGCTGTTAGAAACGGTAAACAGGTAACGGTAATGCTTGAACTAAAAGCCAGGTTCGACGAAGAGGCCAACCTGGAATGGAAGAATGAACTGGAAGAAGCGGGCGTACGGGTTCTTATTGGCGTTCCCGATATGAAAGTACATGCTAAACTTTGCCTCATAAAAAAAAGGGTAAACAATGTTACTACACATTATGGTTTTGTAAGTACAGGCAACCTGAATGAAAAAACTGCATTGCTTTATGGCGACCATTGCCTGCTTACATCCGACAGAAATATCATGGCTGATGTAAACCGCATATTCACCTACCTTGAAAGCCCCAAAACAAGAGAATCCATATTAAAATCCTGTAAAACACTTATCGTAAGCCCGGTGCACATGAGAAGGCTTTTCCTGCTTTTTATCAACAAAGAGATCAAGGCAGCAAAGAGCAAAAAACCAGCATCCATAACTTTAAAGTTAAATTCACTCAGTGATGAAATGCTGATCGAAAAATTACACGAAGCGGCCAAAGCCGGCGTTGAATTGAAAATGGTCATTCGTGGTATCTTTTGCATGTATACAGAAAATAAAAAATTTAAAATTCCGGTAAAAGCCATCAGTATTATAGATGAGTACCTGGAACATGCCAGGGTAATGATCTTTCACAACAATGGGAAGGAAAAAGTTTACATATCTTCTGCCGACTGGATGGTACGAAACATTGATCACCGCATTGAAGCTGCCTGCCCGATTCTTGAAAAAGATATACAAAAACAATTAAAAGACCTGATTGATATCCAGCTTAATGATAATGTAAAAGCAAGGGTTCTTGACAATGAACTTAAAAACCAATACATCAATTCCCGGAATAAAATCAAAATAAGGTCGCAGGTTGAAATTTATAACTTCCTTCACTATATAGATAAACAAATAACTACAGCGCCTGCCGGCGATGTTTCTTAACCTGAACAGGTATGCCTGATAAATCAATTTCCAGGGTTAGTTTATGGTATTATCTGTTTTAAAAAAATATACATCCTCAATTAAAAGCATTTCACACAGTTATATAAATCTTATTAATAACAGTAATACAAATTATATTCATTCAATTCATGTAATTTGTGTTTAAAATAATTTGCTTTTGAAACTGGCAGCAATAGATATTGGAAGTAACGCAGCAAGGCTGCTCATCACTGAAGTAACAAACGGAATAAATAATAAACCTGTTTTTACAAAAATGAACCTCATCAGGGTACCACTCAGGCTGGGTTTTGATGTTTTTGAAAACAGCGTGATCTCTGCCCGAAAAACAGAAATGTTTATGCAGACGATGATCGCTTACCAGCACCTGATGAAAGCTTACCAGGTAGATGCAGTGAAAGCATGTGCAACCAGTGCCATGAGGGATGCATCCAATGCAAATGACATCATCCGGCAGGTGAAAGAACTTACCGGTATCAACATCGAAGTTATTTCCGGAGATATGGAAGCCAACCTTGTATATGAAAACCATGTGGCCGAAAATATGGACAAGGATCATAGTTACATGTATATAGATGTGGGCGGTGGCAGTACAGAATTGTCTTTTTTCAGCAATGGTATACTGGTTTTCAAAAAATCATACAATATAGGAACCATCAGGCTTTTAAAAAATAAGGTAACTGAAGATGAATGGAATGAAATGAAAGATGCCATCAAATCAGTAACCAAAGGGCACAAGGAAGTGGTGGCCATTGGAAGTGGTGGAAACATCAATAAAATATTCTCTTTAAGCAAAAAGAAAGACGGGAAACCACTACCACTGGAATTGCTGAGGGATTATTACCGCGAACTGGAAGCAACTTCCCTGGAAGACCGGATTTTAAAATACAACCTGCGTGAAGACCGTGCTGACGTAATTGTTCCTGCCCTGCAGATATATATAAATGTGATGCGCTGGGCCAATGCTGAACAAATTTTCATTCCCAAGATCGGTCTGGCAGATGGTTTGATACAGCACTTGTGGGAAGAGGTGAAGGAGAAACAGGTTATGAGTTTTTAAGTTGTTAGTTTTTAGCCATTAGTTGTTAGCTGTTTGTTATTAGCTTTTAGTTGTTTACGCTCAATAACCTGGTTTCTTTAAAAATTATGATGCTCGAATTCAAATAATCAGACTAACAGCTTATTACTAATAGCTAACAGCCTTTCCCTTTTTTTCTTACATTTACACTCCCAAGCGATAACCCCGGACTTGTTTTATTCTAACGCAGAGCCATCTCC
>JAGPDJ010000332.1 GCA_018057635.1 Ferruginibacter sp.
GATTATGAACTTATCTGATGGATCCAGGTAGTCTTTCTCCATTTTCCGGAACAAGTCGTTCCTTTCGGCCACATTTATTTCATCCAAAGCAAGGAAATGCGAATCAATTTGCATTTCCTTTAGTAAACGTTGGTATTCAAGCGCTATTTTTTTAGTGTTATTATTTTTCCTGTTGGTTCCTGATATGATTGTGACCATTTAATTTTTTTAAAACTTACTTTATTACCCACAAATAACAAATATGCGCTTTTATTGTTCCCAATTTTATTCCGAATAGCTAAATTTGCCAAGTTGGCACATATTGCAGCAATTTATACATATAATTTTTTAATAAAGCAATGAAGATCACTTATTACGGACATTCCTGTTTTTTGGTAAATGTTATGGGCAAAAAACTGCTTTTCGACCCATTTATAACAGCAAATTCATTGGCAAAAGACATCAATATAGCTGATATTGAAGCTGACTACATCCTGCTGAGCCATGCTCATGAAGACCATATTGCAGATGCAGAAGCCATTGCTTTATCTACAGGTGCCACTATTATTTCCAATTATGAAATAGCCATGTGGTTTGCTGCAAAAGGAATCAAAAATTATCACCCAATGAACCATGGTGGTAAATGGAAATTTGATTTCGGTACTGTGAAATGTGTGAATGCGGTTCATTCATCATCCCTGCCCGATGGTAATTATGGCGGCAACCCCATGGGATTTATTATCCAAAGTGATGAAAAAAATTTTTATTACAGTGGTGATACAGCTTTAACGCTTGATATGCAATTAATACCGATGTTTGCCAAAATTGACTTTTCGGTACTTCCGATTGGAGATAATTTTACGATGGGTTTAGATGATGCAACAGCTGCCGCAAAAATGGTTAAATCTGATACGGTTATTGGCGTTCATTACGATACCTTTGGATTTATTAAGATTGACCACGAAAAAGCAAAGAATATCTTTAAAAATAATGATCTGGAATTGTTATTGCCTGCAATTGGCGAAACAATAGATATTTAAAAATAATCAGGCAGATCAACAAAAAAACAAGGAAACTGGAATGGCAAGAACAATTGGAATAGCAAATCAGAAAGGTGGTGTAGGAAAAACGACTACAGCAATAAACCTTGCTGCAAGTTTTGCAATCCTGGAATATAAAACTTTGCTGGTGGATGCAGATCCGCAGGCTAACAGTACAACAGGTGTTGGTTTTGACCTTCACAATGTTACCCGGAGTTTATATGACTGCATGGTAAATGAAACAGAAGCTAAAGATCTGATCTTAAAAACTGCATTGCCATACCTGGATCTTATCCCTTCACATATAGACCTTGTGGGTGCTGAGATAGAAATGATCAATTACCCAAACAGGGAAAGTGTTTTAAAACAAATACTGGAACCTATCAAAGATCAGTATGATTTTATTGTGATAGATTGCTCGCCTTCACTTGGGCTAATTACAGTAAATGCACTAACTGCAGCAGACAGTGTTGTAGTTCCTGTACAAACAGAATTCTTTGCCCTGGAAGGACTTGGCAAATTATTAAACACTGTAAAAATCGTTCAAAACCGCCTTAACACAGACCTTAAGATCGAAGGCATCCTGATGACTATGTATGATGGCAGGCTGCGACTGTGTAACCAGGTTGTAAGTGAGGTTCGCAGGCATTTTGATGACATGGTTTTCAGCAGCATCATACACAGAAATACCAGGCTCAGCGAAGCCCCCAGCTTTGGCAAACCGGTTATACTATATGATTCCGACAGTAAGGGTGCTGTTAACTACCTCAACCTTGCAAAAGAAATATTACAAAAAAATAACCTTACCAGGATTAAACAGGAAGATAAAATAATTAATTAAGCTGTTAGTAATTAGCTATAAGCTGTTAGCAAAACAGTCTTACTAATAGCTAGTTGCTAAAAGCTAAAAGCTAATAAAATGAGCACTTCGCAAAAAAAAGACGCACTGGGCAAAGGAATCAGGAGCCTGCTTCAAAACATAGATGCCGATCTTAAAACCACCGCAGGAAGTTTAAAATCTGAAATCGCTGAAAAAACAACAGGCACATTACGTGTCCCTTTAGACCAGATTGAAGTTAACCCGGGTCAGCCAAGAAAAGATTTTGATGATACTTCTTTAAGTGAACTGGCGGCATCCATTAAAATCCACGATATTATACAACCACTCACCGTATCTGCTTTACCAAATGGCAAGTACAAACTGATTGCAGGTGAGCGCAGGTTCAGGGCTTCCAAAATTGCCGGATTAAAAGACGTACCTGTTTACATCAGGCAGGCAAATGACAGCCAGTTGCTGGAATTGGCCCTATTAGAAAACCTGCAACGCGAAAATTTAAATGCCATTGAAATAGCCATCAGTTACAAGCGGCTGATGGACGACCTGGAATATACACAGGAACAGGTTGCAGAAAGAATGGGCAAAGAAAGAAGTACGGTTACAAATTATATAAGGTTGCTTAAACTTCCACCGGATATTCAGGTGGCTGTACGTAACGGTGTAATCAGTATGGGGCACGCAAGGGCATTGATTAATGTAGATGTAGTGGATAAACAATTATTTGTTTTTTCAGAAATAAAAAAGCGGGGGTTATCAGTCAGACAAACTGAAGACCTGGTAAGAAAAATATACACAACCGGAACGCCTGTTAAAACATCTGTAAAAAATGAGCTGCCACCTGCTTTTAAAAAGATAGAAGATAATTTAGCATCGCAATTCAGCACCCGGGTTAAACTTACACATAATAAAAAAGGGTTTGGGAATATACAATTAGAATATTATTCCCTGGAAGAACTGAATTCGCTTTTAGAAAAATTGAACATTAATGTGAGTTGATGCCAGATAGAAAAAAAATCTTACTATTTATTTCCGCCTTAATTTTTTTTAATGGCCATTTGTTTGCGCAAAATGACAGCCTCCGGATTAATAGCAGTTTGAAACCTATCGCAATTGAAAAAAATACCGACAGCCTTTCAAAATACAATCCAAGAAAAGCCATTATACGTTCAGCGATCCTTCCGGGCTGGGGCCAGGTGACCAATAAGAAAATATGGAAAGTGCCGGTTGTTTATGCAGCTCTTGGAACTACAACCTATCTTTTTTTCAGGAACCTGGGGCAATATAAAGATGCAAAAAATGCATACATTCTGGCTACCGATAATGACCCACTCAATGATTTTGAAATAAAGGAACCTTACTTTGGAGTAAAGGACCAACCGGAAAGGATACGTACTTTCAGGGACCAGGTGAGGCAAAATGTAGATTATTCTGTATTGTTCTTCCTGGTATTCTGGGGTTTGAATGTGGCTGATGCTGCTGTGGATGCCCATTTGAAAACATTCGATGTAAGCGACAACCTGAGTTTACAGATTAAACCCGGCTTCAGCCCGTTAGCGCAAACAAATGGCATAAGCCTGGTGCTGAATATTGGAAAATAATTTTTTTCCACCGCAGAGAACATGAGATAAAGAGATTTCGCTGAGAGTTTTTTTAAAATTATTTAACCGCAGAGAAAAAGAGTTAACAGCGTTTCGCAGAGATTTTTCTTCTTCTCTGCGTA
>JAGPDJ010000333.1 GCA_018057635.1 Ferruginibacter sp.
CATTATAGGTATTGACAATGATGACCTGAATACATTTATGGATGCATTGTCTGGAGAAATAAAACTTATTACACCAGCACCTATGCTACATGCAGGTATTTATAAAAATTATGTGGAAAAAAGAGCAGCAGCTTTATCGCAACCGGATGTAGAAACAGTTGCAGTTGCAGAACAGGATGCTGCTTTCATGGAAGCAACAGCTACCATCGCCTCAACAACTGCAGAAATTTTCATGCAAAACCCTTTGCTGCACCAGGAAGTTTTTGGCCCTTATTCTATTATCATCCGTTGTTCCGATATTACTGAAATGAAAGAAGTAGCTATAAACCTGGAAGGTCAATTGACAGCTACATTGATGGCAACAGAAAACGATATAATTAATAACAATGACCTTGTAGAAGCAGTGAAAAATTTATGCGGAAGAATGTTGTTAAACAGTGTTCCCACCGGTGTGGAAGTTTGCCTGGCCATGCAGCACGGTGGCCCTTTCCCTGCAACTACCGATAGCAGGTTTACTTCAGTTGGTGCTGATGGGATCAAGCGTTTTGCCAGGCCCATTGCCTTTCAAAACTGGCCGGATAGTTTATTGCCTGATGAATTGAAAAATGATAACCCTTTAAACATCTGGAGAACTGTTGATAACAATCCAACAACAGATAAACTTGTATGATCTATAAAAAACATCAGCTAACTGAAACTTCATTTACAGATTGCTGATTTTTACTTATCCAGACCGTTATAAAAAAAGAGATAATAAAATAAACTACCAATACATATTTTATTCCAGGAATAAATGCAGAAACGCCAAACCAATCTCCCTTTGTAAAAATTATCACAACGCCTGTTAGTGAAAATAACAAACCCCATGCAACTGCATACCTGTTCCCATCCATTAGTTCTGTGAAAGCATATACCATCAGGAATATAAAACCACCGTAAATAAAAATATCCGGCTTACCAATATATGCTATGTTTCCAAACAGGTAGCTGATCAATAGTAATAACACAGACAACTGTATCCATGACCAAAACTGTAACAATTTTGTTGCAGGCGGATCGTATTTTTCAAAGTTATAGGGATCATCAATTTTATAAACCGGATATTTAAGATTAACATCATCCGGACGCCAGCCTGTAGGCATGAACCAGATACGCAGTTTATCCATTAAATTCCTGGTATTCCATGCGTCTTTGATCATCAGCCATAAATGCTGAAAGTTTATTCTGATCGGGTTCCATGTTCTTACCGGCCTTGTTATTCCATACACTGGTTTAACATCTGTTAACTCTTCCTGGAATGTACCAAACATTTTATCCCAGATGATGAATATCTGGCCATAATTCTTATCAATGTATTCTTTGTTAAGCGCATGATGTACCCGGTGATGCGAAGGTGTAACAATGATATTTTCCAGGAAACCCATCCTGCCGATATGCTGTGTATGATACCAGAACTGGGCAAACAAATGCAATGGCGCAACAATGGCAATAACTTTTGGATCAATACCCAGTAACGCAGCTGGCAATAACAAAATCACAAAAAGCCTCACAAAAACAGAAACACTTTGCCTCAATGCGCAGGCCAGGTTAAATTCTTCGCTACTGTGATGTATGATATGACTATTCCAGAAAAAATTAATCTTATGATCAAGGGCATGAACCGTATAGCCTGCAAAATCAAGTACTATAAATACAATGATATAAGTTACCCAGTTAGTATCAATATGAATAAAAGCTACTTTACTAACCAGCCATTCGTAACTGATCAGGGCAACTGCCAGCCCCAATACATCTTTGGTAACATTGGTAACGCCAGAGCTTAAACTGGAGATCATATCCATATTGCGAACCGTGTCATTACCCTTACGCCAGCCAACCCATTTTTCAAATAACACCAATATTAAAAAAGCCGGCATGGCAAAAAGTAAAATCTTTCCGTACTGTTCCATGTTATAAATTTACAAAACATTATTTAAGATATAAATTCCGGCTGAACCTAAAAAAATGAAAAGAACATTTACCTGTATTGATGCACATACCTGTGGCAATCCTGTACGCCTTGTAAAAACTGGCGGCCCCGACCTTTCCGGTAAAAACATGAGCGAAAAACGCCAGCATTTTATTGCTGAATACGACTGGATCCGGAAAGGGCTGATGTTTGAACCACGCGGTCATGATATGATGAGTGGTTCTATTTTATACCCGCCGCATGACCTGCAAAATGATGTGGCCGTTTTATTTATTGAAACAAGCGGTTGCCTGCCTATGTGCGGGCATGGTACCATTGGAACCATAACGATTGCCATTGAAGAAGGATTGATAAAACCGCATAACCCGGGTGTTGTTAAAATGGAAACACCTGCCGGGCTGGTAATGGTTACTTATACAACAGCAGGTTCAAAAGTGAAAACAGTCAGGCTTACGAATGTACCATCATTCCTGGCTGCCACAGCACTTACTGTAGAATGCCCGGAATTGGGTGAGCTGGTAATTGATGTTTCTTATGGCGGAAATTTTTATGCTATCGTTGATGTACAAACGAATTTTAAAGGGCTGGAACATTATTCAGCAGATAAATTGATAAGCCTGGCAAGAGCATTGCGAAAAAAAATAAATGCTCAATATGAATTTGTTCACCCTGAAAATGATACGATAAAAGGATGCAGCCATATTTTATGGTCAGGCGCCGTGCTTGACAAAAGGTCAACTGCCCGGAATGCCGTATTTTATGGCGACAAGGCGATTGACAGAAGCCCTTGCGGAACCGGCACATCTGCCCGCATGGCTCAATGGTATGCAAAAGGTAAATTAAAAAAAGGAGATGAATTCATTCATGAAAGTATTATTGGCAGTAAATTCATTGGAAGAATAGAAGAAGAATTATTTATAAATGGAATGAAGGCTATCAGGCCAAGTATTGAAGGCTGGGCAAGAATTTATGGACATAATATTATTACAATTGATGATGAAGATGACCCATATGCTTTTGGATTCCAGGTTTTGTAAAATAAAGTTACCGCTGAGACGCAAAGTCGCGGAATTATGAAAATATACTTTGCGACTTTGCGTCTCAGCGGTAAGAAAAAAAAATAAAATGGAGAATGTTACAATTATTGGCGGGGGCATTATTGGCTTATGCAGTGCATATTATTTAGAAAAAGAAGGCTACACGGTTACTGTTATTGACAGAACTGAAATTACTGATGGTTGTTCTTTTGGAAATATGGGATATATGTCGCCCAGCCATTTTATACCACTGGCATCACCCGGCATAATTGCTGAAGGAATAAAACACATGCTCAGCAGCAGCAGCCCCTTTTACATTAAGCCGCGATTGAATCTAGATTTAATGCAATGGGGATATCACTTCTGGAAAAGCAGTAATGCGGAAACTGTGAAAAAAAATGCACCTTACCTGAATAATATTTTACAGTTTAGCAGGCTGTTGATGAATGAAATGATAATTGAAATTGGCAATTATTTTGAAATGGAAGAGATCGGTTGCCTGATGATGTGTAAAGAACAAAAAACACTGGATCATGAATTTCATATGGCTGATGATGCAGAAAAATTCGG
>JAGPDJ010000334.1 GCA_018057635.1 Ferruginibacter sp.
TCAGCAGGAATGAATGTTATTCATTTAGTTTTTACAACGGATGGGTAGCCGAGCCGGAAACAGACCTCAGTGTTTCTGTTGGTGCAGGTGCGATCGTTTCTACAACCAGCGACCTGGTGAAATTTATAGAAGCTGTTTTTACAGGAAAGCTGGTATCAGACAGCAGCCTGGCTAAAATGAAAACCATCCGGGAAGGTTTGGGCATGGGTATGTTCAGGATTCCGTTTTACAACAGGTTTGGCTACGGGCACAATGGCAGCATAGACGGATTTGGCTCCACAGTTGTCTACTTTCCCAAAGATTCTGTTGCCGTGGCATATTGTACAAACGGGCAGGTATACCCGATGAATGATATCCTGATTGGCATCCTGTCAATTTATTTCAATGGCGCCTATACAATTCCAACTTTTAATAAAATTAACATTACTGAAGCGGATCTGGATAAATATACAGGCATATATTCCAGTACACAAATACCGGTAAAGATCACCGTTAGTAAAGAGGGAACAACATTAACAGCACAGGTAACCGGCCAGTCAAAGTTCCCGCTTGAATTTGACTCAAAGGATGTATTTAAATTTGACAGGGCTGGTGTGATCATGGAATTCAGGCCTGAAAAAAAAGAATTCACGCTTAAACAGGGTGGCGCTTCATACCTGTTTTCTAAAGATTAACAGGCTGCAAATGTACCTGGATTCATATTAATATTTTAATAATGTACATTTCATTTACGGATTATTCCATATACTGAATAGTGCTTCTTGTTTTGTACGCTGTTGAATTTCAGCATCTAATAAATTAAAAAATAAATCTCAATTCCACGTCTTCAAAGATCCATGGACGAGGCAAAAAACTGCTTACCACATTTCTACGAATTTTCTCCGGATAAATAAATTATTTAAGTTTATCTTTTATACCGAAAATTTGCTGCAAACAGCAGGTAAGTAAATAATTGTCAGCTATGGGAAATGAAAAAATTAAGCGCAAAGATTTTTTTAAAAATATTGCAGGTGCCGGGAAAAAACATGATGAAGTTATTACATTTATTCCTAACGGTGAGCCTGATCCGCTATTTGAAAAATATGCCAGGAAAAATTTAGGTGGCAGGCAGTACAGTGAACAAACAGCATTACCCGGCTCCAACGGGCCAGCGTTTAACCGTGTTGGCAATGTTACCAGCGGGCTTGCTGCTTATACCGGTGCATGGACAGTTTGGGAAGCTGCACACCTATTGCGGAGAGTAGGTTTTGGAGTTAAGAAAGCAGACCTTGATGCATTGCTTTTAATGAATGTATCAGATGCCGTTAATACTTTATTAAACATCAGTGCACCAACCGTTCCTTCTGCAACAGCACTTAACTATTATCAAAATACTTTACCGGATAGTGGCGGTATTTTATTAGGTGAAAGCTGGACTTCCAATAACCTTACCTACGTAAATACAAATGATGGAACCAATAATACGTTAAGACAGAACAGCCTTACCAGCTGGAGCTGGGGTTTGTGTATACAAGATGGCACAACGATCCGCGAAAAGATGATGCAGTTCTGGTATCATTTTATCCCTGTTAATTTTGATGATGTAAGGAGCCAGCAAAGAAATTCTGCAACAATGTGTAATGATTACATGAACTTATTGCGGAACAATGCGCTGGGTAATTTTAAAACGCTGATAAAGGATGTTGCAAAAACTCCGGCCATGTTGGTTTACCTGGGCAATCAATACAGTACCGCAACAGTACCCAATGAAAATTTTGCCAGGGAACTGATGGAATTATTTACAATGGGGAAAGTGCCCACGCAAAATTATACTGAAAGCGATGTAATTGCTGCATCAAAGGTTTTTTCCGGTTGGCGTGTATCCGGGTTTTCTTCTGCTTACCCCCTGGTTTCAGCGTTTAATTCCGGGTATCATAACCAGGCCGATAAAACATTTTCATTGAATTTTGGCAATACAACAATTTACAACCAAACAGGAGCAAACGGGGCCAATGAATTTGATTTATTCTTCGACCTTCTTTTTACACAACAGCAGGATACCATCGCTAAATATCTCTGCCGGAGGATCTATCGTTATTTTATTTATTACGACATTGATGCAAACATTGAAGCCAATGTTATTGTACCGCTGGCTGCTTTATTGGTTGCCAATAACTGGCAGTTGGCGCCGGTGATGAGTACTTTATTTAAAAGTGAACATTTTTTTGATATGGCCAACAGGGGCGTAATGATAAAAAACCCCGTAGATTTTATTACAGGCACCCTGCGTACTTTAAATATTAATACAACTCCTGCTGCCGGCGCAACACAGGTTGTTAATCAATATACCGTCTGGAACTATTTTCAATCTTACGGATTAAATAATCTTGAACAGGGAATGGGAATGGTTCCTACAGTTTCTGGCTGGAAAGCTTATTACCAGGAACCTGCATATTATCAAAACTGGATCAATTCCAATACCATACAACAACGGGCTACATTGATCACCAATTTCATCAATGGGTTTACCCGGGGAAGTACCAGTATTAAAATAGATCCAATAGCCTTTGTACAGCAATTTCCAGATACAACCATCCAGGACCCGGATATGTTGATTGATACCATTGTACAATACCTGCTTTCTGTAGACCTGGCAGCATCCTTTAAATCAGATACCAAAATACAAACACTGCTGGGAGGCCAGGTTACAAACAATTACTGGACAACTGCCTGGAATAACTATACAGGCGCCCCAACAAATACTTCTTACCTGAATATTGTAAAAACCAGGCTGAATTCTTTATTAACCACCATTCTGCAACTGGCAGAGTATCAATTAATGTAACCTGAAAATAATAAATTTATGAACCGTAGAAAATTTTTAGGCAACACTGCACTCTTTTCTGTTCCAATGATGTTATCAGGTATACCGGTATTTGCAGGAGACGGAGCTTTGCATCCTTTTTTAAAGGCATTGAGCATACCTACAAATAATTGTGATAAAATTCTGGTGGTTATTCAGTTGAACGGTGGCAATGACGGATTGAATATGGTGATACCGTTAGACAGGTACAGCGAATTAAGCAATGCCCGCCCGGATATCCTGATCCCATCCGGCTCCGTGCTTCCACTAAATGGTACAACAACAACCGGCCTTCACCCTTCCATGACGGGCCTGAGGGATCTTTTCAATGCCGGTAAAGTAAACCTGGTGCAGGGAGTATCTTATCCGAATCCTAATTTCAGCCATTTCCAGGCCCAGGATATCTGGTTCACAGCATCCACCACTTTGCCTTCACCCAATACAGGCTGGCTGGGGCGGCAACTGGATATAACTTATCCGGATTATCCTACAGGCTATCCCAATACAAGCAACCCTGATCCTTTAGCCATACAAATAGGTGGTGCGTTACCGTTAGCATTACAGGGACCCAATATAAACATGGGATACAATGCTCCTAACCCGGCTGCATTGATTAATGTGGCTACCGCAACACCAGCTCCTGCCCCGGTAAGCGATTACGGTACGGAACTCACTTTTCTACGTATGATGAAAGATCAAAGCAATGCGTATGCTTCCAGTATAACAGC
>JAGPDJ010000335.1 GCA_018057635.1 Ferruginibacter sp.
CTTTAACAGCTGGCAGTACCTGGAATTACGAGTTGATAAACAATACGTTACCAACAAGTACCACTTTATATACCTTAACAGCGTTGAACAGGGATAGCAGTGTTTCCGGAAGGGTTTACCGGGTTTTTTCCAACAGCAACGGACCAAACGAATATTATAATATCACCGGCGACAATGACTATTACACGTTCCGGAATTTATCTTCTGTTATTGCTGTAGGCCAAAAAATTGATCTTTACCTGATAACCAACCAGGCTAAGGATTTTACCTGGTCGCAAAACTATGGATTTTCAATAAGCGGAATATCTCAAACTTTTACTGTAACCAATACAATTGCAGACAAAGGAATTACTAAAACTGTTAATGGCATCACTTATAACAATGTATTGCATATAAAAACAGTATTAACCTCAACCGGCTATTCATCTGGTGCATTTACAAATGATATCCATTCTTATTATGCTCCAAATGTAGGGTTAATTGAGAACACCACTTTAGTTTCACTTACCCTGGTTGGTTTACCCGGAGGCCCGCCTAGTGTTTTAACTGAAAATACTACTACAAGACTTAAAACCGCTACATTATTATAAACCCAAAAAACTAAATTAAATATTCAAACCATGAAAAAAATATTTTTGAGCGTCATAGTTTCAGGTTTACTGTTCGTTTCCTGCAGCAAAAGCGATGACAATCCAAATCCAGAAGTTATAAAGTATATGAGTTATACCTCCGGAAGTAAATGGACGTATGATGTGATAACAAATCCCGGAACTCCGGGTTCAACCACTGTAGTAGATACGGTAACCTGTACTGCAACCGACACAACTGTAGAAGCAGGTACTGCTAACCAAAGAATTTACAGGATCATGAAGCACAGCAATGGCAACACATCCGATTATTATAATATAACGGGGAATGATTATTATCGTTTCCGTACACTTCCTATTGATAACCTGAAGATACAGGAGCTTTACCTGAAAGACAATGCTGCTGTAGGAACTTCCTGGGCGCAGACTGTTCCTGTAAATGTGCCGGGATTCCCCGCACCTATTCCCATTACCGTTACCAACAGTGTTACTGAAAAAGGAATAACTAAAACCGTGAACGGTATTATTTATAACAATGTGGTGAATATAAAAACAGAAATTTCCAGTGCAAGTTTACCTGCAGGAACCATTGTAACAGATATTAAAAGTTATTATGCCCCAAATGTAGGCCTGATTGAAGGTGATTATAAAGTTACCATCGCACTGGCAGCCATTGATGTGAATAATCAGACATTGTTAAAATCTGCCGTTATTCAATAAAACAGGCACTTATCTTTTTTCAAATACCAGGTAACCATAGGCTGGTAAAGCCAATTTCACCCTTGTTGAAAATTCATTTTCTTCAAGGGTGAAAATGTTTTTATACATACCCGAAAGCGTCTCCATTTCAAATTCAACATTTACATTTTCATTACTGAAATTGAGCAATACCAAAATTTCATCTGAATTATTTTTCCGCTGGTATGCGATCACGTTAGCTGATTCTTCTATTTCTGCCAGGTATGTGGAAACCGATTCATCTGCAGCCATCAGCGCTTTGTTATTTTTATTCAGTTCATTCAGTGTTTTATAGAAATCATGCAGTTGATAAACCCCGTTCCAGCCAATCACATCTTTTTCAAAAAATTCAAGCCTTTTTAAATTGGGCAGTTCCTGTCCGCTGTAAATCAATGGCATTCCGTTCCAGGTAAAGCTGAATACATTCAACAATGAAGCCATGTTTCCATATTTTTCATACTCAGTTCCGTTCCAGCTATTTTCATCATGGTTGCTGGTAAACCATAAACTAATGCTTTCATTACCACAAACAGAATCATGCTTTTTCAAAATATCTTTTAATACATGTATATCAGCCTGCTGGTTATAAAAGTCTTTTGTTTTGTGCATCCATGACCATGCATAAGCGGCATCAAAAACCTGCAGGTATTCCGGGTGATCGAGTACATCTGCTTCTGCCAGCCAGAATAATACTTTTTTTGTCTGCAATGCAGTTCTGGCTTCATGCCAGAAATCAAGGGTTACCCAAAAAGCCAGGTCGCTTCTAAAACCGTCAATATCGCAGGCAGTAACCCAATATTCCATAGCATCAATCATGGCTTTACGCATATCCCGGTTATCATAGTTCAGTTCAATGATATCATCCATACCACTGGCCATTTTAAAAGTGCCGGTTTGCGGGTCGTTCAGATAAAAATCCGGATGTTCTTTTGTCCATATATGATCCCAGCCGGTATGGTTGGCAACCCAATCGATCAGAATTTTAAAACCCAATTTGTGCGCTGCATCAACGAGGTTCTTAAAATCCTGTAGTGTTCCAAATTCGGGGTTGATCGCTTTGTAATCACTGCAGGCATAATAACTCCCCAAACTCCCTTTCCGGTTCATTTGCGATATAGGCGTTACAGGCATGAACCACAATGTTTCTACTCCCATGTTTTTTAGCCTGGGCAATTCATTCACAAAAGCATTGAAAGTACCTTCGGGTGTATATTGACGGAGGTTTACCTCATATACATTCGTATTCCTGATCCATGCAGCCTTCTGATAATTATTAATTTTCATTTGTGGTTTTATTTTTTGCACAGATTGTATTCAACATAACATGCAAAATTGTTACAACACTGTACCTTTGCGGTAAGTTATGAAGCAATTTACTATTCCTTTTACATATCGCAGCAAGCTGATAGCAGCAATCAAAGAAAAAAGAAAGCAGGACGATAAAATGAAAAAAGATTTTACGCCTACCCTGCTTGATTTTGGTGCTGTGCATATTTACCTGGCACGCCATTTTGGTTTTTGCTATGGTGTTGAGAATGCCATTGAGATCGCTTTTAAAACAATTGATGAAAACCCCGGAAAAAGGATCTTCCTGTTGAGTGAAATGATCCACAATCCCAAGGTTAACAAAGACCTTACAGAACGCGGTATCAGGTTTCTGCAGGAACCAAATGGTAATCAACTCATCTCATTTGATGAATTGAATAATGAGGATATTGTGATCATTCCGGCATTTGGCACCACACTGGATATTGAAAACAAACTGAGGTCTATCGGTATATCCATTGAAAAATACAATACCACCTGCCCTTTTGTTGAAAAAGTATGGAACCGCAGTGAACAGATAGCCAGGAAGAATTATACGGTAATCGTGCATGGCAAACCAACTCATGAAGAAACAAGGGCTACTTTTTCTCATGCTGCAGCAAATACCCCGACAGTTGTGGTAAATGATATGGCTGATGCAGTGAAACTTTCAAAATATATAACCAGGGAAAAAGAGCCCGCTGAATTTTACACTGAATTTAAAGGCTGCTATTCAGAAAATTTTAAAGTGGAGGAACACCTGGAAAGGATCGGAGTGGTTAACCAGACTACCATGCTGGCAAGCGATACCCAGGCCATTGCAGATTTTTTAAAATCAGTTATGGTATCCAGTTATAAACTCACTGATGAAAATACAGAAGAGCGGTTTGCTGAAACAAGAGACACACTTTGTTATGCAACAAATGACAACC
>JAGPDJ010000336.1 GCA_018057635.1 Ferruginibacter sp.
GATCATGATAATGAGTGATGTACCATTACCCAATCCTTTATCTGTTATTTTTTCACCCAGCCACATTACAAATAATGTTCCTACGGTAAGTACAATTACAGTTGAAATCCAGAAGAAATTGCCATAAGCAACGATCAACGCCTCTGCATTTGCCGGACTTTTCAGGTATCCGATATAGGCTGCAGCCTGGAAAGCTGTAACAATAACGGTAAGGTAACGTGTCCATTGGTTGATCTTCTTCCTGCCACTTTCGCCTTCTTTCTGAACCTTTGCCATTTGTGGAACAAGGATCGTCATTAATTGCATGAAAATGGAAGCAGAGATATATGGCATGATACCTAATGCAAAAATAGAAGCTTTTGAAAAGGCTCCTCCAACGAATGCATCCAATAAGCCGAGCATCCCGCCCTGCGCACTGCTTTGCAGGTTTGCTAATTTATTCGGATCAATACCCGGTAAAACTATAAAGGACCCAAGCCTGTAGATGAAAAGTAATACTATCGTAAATATGATCTTATTACGCAGTTCTTCTATGCTCCAGATATTTTTAAGTGTTGTAACGAACTTCTTCACAGAATTAAGTCGATTTAAATGTGTGCGCTAAAAAGTAAAAAAACGCATATTCAATATGCGTTGGCAAATATCGGGTATTTATTTCACTATTTCTACAGTTCCACCTGCAGCCTCAATAGCAGCTTTTGCTTTTGCGCTCACTGCATTGACTTTAAAATTGAATTTGCCTTTCAACTCGCCATTTCCCAGTATTTTGATGTTATCAAACTGGCTGATCAGGCTGTTTATGTATAAATTCTGGTGGTTAAATTCCGTGATGCCGTATTTTTCTGCATAAGTATCAACCTGGCCGATATTAATTACTTTGAATTCAACACGGTTGATATTTGTAAAGCCACGTTTTGGAACACGTCGCTGGATTGGCATCTGTCCGCCTTCATGAGCCTTCTTGCTTTTGTAACCTGCACGGCTTTGTCCACCTTTATTACCTTTTGTAGAAGTACCGCCCTTACCGCTTGCCTCACCGCGGCCAATACGTTTTTCTTTGTGTGTAGCGCCTTTTGCAGGCTTGAGTGTGTGTAAATTCATTTTTTTTGATTTTAGACTTACGGGGTATCACCCCTCGCTGATTAATTTGAAAATTTGCTGATTTGCTGATTTGAAAATTAAAGTAGAAATCTGAATATGAATGCTCATTGCTCCATCTTCAAATTTCCAAATCTTCAAATTAAAGTTCTTCCACTTTCACCAGGTGATTAACTTTAGTTACCATACCCAGTATCTGCGGAGTAGCTTCTACTTCAACAGAAGCGTTCATCTTTTTTAAACCCAAAGCGATCATGGTACGCTTTTGGCGTTCAGACCTGTCGATCACACTTTTAACCTGGGTTACTTTAATTTTTTTCATAACTCTATCTAATTTATGATGTATGATGTATGATATATGATGTGTTTTAAAATCATACATCATAATATCTCAGATCATATATTTATATTATCCGTTAAAAACTTTTTTCAAAGAAATATTACGTGTTTTAGAAATTGTGATTGGTTCACGCAATGTAGCAAGGGCCTTGATTGTAGCTTTTACTACGTTGTGCGGATTGGCAGAACCAAGGTTCTTTGCAAGAACGTCTGTTAGGCCAACTGCTTCCAATACTGCTCTCATACTTCCTCCGGCAATTACACCTGTACCATGAGAAGCTGGTTTTATCAACACTTTAGCCGCACCATCTTTACTCAACTGATCATGAGGTATTGTACCATGCATGATTGGAACTTTAATCAGGTTCTTCTTTGCATCTTCGATACCTTTAGTAATTGCTTCCTGAACTTCTTTTGCTTTTCCAAGTCCATGACCTACTACACCTGCCTGGTTTCCAACAACAACCAGTGCAGAGAAACTGAATGCACGGCCGCCCTTTGTTGTTTTTACAACTCGGTTTATGGAAACTACTTTTTCTTTTAGTTCCAGGTCACCGGCTTTCATTTTATTTGCAACTATGTTTGACATTTAAATCTGTTTAAGATTTTTATATTTATTTATTTCTACTAAATTATTCCGCTTTTAAAATCAGCCGGATCATTTTATTAAAATTCCAGGCCTGCTTCTCTTGCGCCTTCAGCCACTGCTTTTACACGGCCGTGAAAGATATAACCACTACGGTCAAATACCACTTTCTTAACTCCCAATTCAACTGCTTTCCTTGCAATTGACTCTCCAACCATTTTACTTTTGTCAATTTTTGGAGCTTTTTGAGCAGTGATATCTTTCTGCCTGGAAGATGCTGCTGCAATGGTGGTTCCATTATTATCATCAATCAACTGTGCATAGATATCGCTATTGCTCCTGAAAACAGTAAGACGTGGAATAGATGAAGTTCCGTTGATCTTTTTACGGATACGGTACCTGATCTTTTGTCTTGCGCTTGATTTATTGTTACTCATTTTTATTTATTTATATCCCGATACTGCCGGGAATGATTTGAAAATTATTTGATTTGAAGATTTGAAGATTATTGAACCGTTGTTGAACCTGTACGCTTATTGGTACATTTTCAAATCTTCAAATTTTCAAATGACTATTTACCTGCTGACTTACCTGCTTTTCTCCTCAGTACTTCACCTTCAAATTTCACACCTTTACCTTTGTATGGTTCTGGCTTACGCAGGCTGCGGATCTTTGCACAAACCTGTCCGATCAGTTGTTTGTCGATGCTTTCAAAAATAATCATTGGGTTCTTACCTTTTTCCTGTTCAGTTTTAACTGAAAGTTCTTTTGGTATTTCAAAAATGATATTATGAGAATAACCCAATGCCAGGTCAAGTAAATTTCCCTGGTTAGCTGCTTTATAACCCACACCCACCAGTTCCAGTTTTTTACTGTAACCCTGTGTTACACCTGTAACCATATTATTGATCAGTGAACGGTATAAACCATGCATCGCACGGTGACGGATTTGTTCAGTAGGACTGGTAAGTTCTATCTTGCCATCTTTAAGTTCTACCTTGATATAACGATCAACTGCCTGCTTAAATTCTCCTTTTGGACATTTCGAAAAATTCGTAGAGCTGTGCGTAAAGCCAGCGGAAGTCGAATTTTTCTCGAGACGTTCCACAGTCAAACAGTACATCGAAGCTATCACCTTCTTCAAGAAAACTCTTGTCGATTTTGTTTCGAGCTTTGAGGAAATTCCGATTTTACAGATCAAGGAGACTCTTGGACTTATTTTGAAAAATTTAGGGTTTTTGAGGATAGATGATTCAGTTGACCATCTGCTTGAGTCTTTCTCTGGCTACTTCAATCAAAAAGGCATTGTTGCACACGACTCACAGGAAGAGCCTCGAGAATCTGCTCCATTCCTTAAAGTTCCTGCGTCCCGCGAATACACCCTTGTTATTGACCTCGACGAAACGCTTGTTCATTATCAGATCTTCACACACAACGTCTACATCCGCCCTCACGTTCAAGTTTTTCTTGAAGAACTGTCCGTCCACTATGAACTTATTATTTTTACGGCAGCTCAGCAAGACTATGC
>JAGPDJ010000337.1 GCA_018057635.1 Ferruginibacter sp.
AATACCTGGGTGCCAATAATGCAAAAGCCTATACAACCGGAATTGAATTAAGGTTGTTTGGCGAATTGGTAAAAGATGCGGAAAGCTGGCTCAGCATTTCATTCATGCGCAGCAGGGAAAACCTGGGCGATGATTTTTATTATCAATATAAAAATGCAGCAGGTGAAGTCATTACAGCGTCTACACCCGACCAGGTTGTTGCAGACAGTGTGAAAAATAATGTTGGCTGGTTGCGCAGGCCAACCGACAGGCTCATTACAGTTGGACTGTACCTGGAAGATTATTTATCTACGAACAAAAATTTCAAAGTTCACCTGAACCTTTTATACGGAAGTAACATGTCGTATAATATCCCTAACAGTGTTAGATACAGGAATGGCCTCATCATTGATCCGTATATCAGGGTAGACATGGGTTTCAGCGCATTGTTGCTGAATGAAAAATCATTAAGAAGAAGCCACAGCCCTTTCAGGTCATTTGATAATATCTGGGCAAGCCTGGAAGTATTCAACCTGATCAACAGGCCAAATACCATTTCTTTTCAGCTGATAAAAGATTTTTCCAATGCTGTTTATGCAATTCCCAACAGGCTAACTCCCAGGCTGCTTAATTTAAAATTGCTGGCAAGATTTTAATTATTTAAAAATCTCAAAACTACATCTTTGCAAAAAACGGTGTTTTCTGTTTTTAATAAAAACATTCTGTTGATTTATATTTTAAGAATAAATTTTACGGAATGTTTCGTTAATGTTATCAATACCAGCCTTTTTTAACTTTTCCACGAATAAATAACCAATGTGTATAATTAAATTCGTATTGTAATCGTTTGTATAATAATATTGGTAAGAGATAGCATATTAAGTACAACCAACAATTTTTATTTACCCAAGCCTGCTTTTTTTTGAAAGAGAAAAAAAGTATTAAAAATTGATCAGCATTGACAGACACTATCATTAACCTCGAAACCGTAAACCCGATCGAATTCTTTGGAGTCAACAACGGTAAACTTGACATTCTTAAAAAGAAATTTCCCCTTTTGAAAATTTTAAGCCGCGGCACGCAGATAAAATTAAGCGGAGCTCCGGAACAAATTGAGGAAGCCAAAGAAAAAATTGACCTGCTTGTTCAATACCTCGAACGAAACGGCCACATGAGTGAAAATTATTTTGACCAGATCCTTGGTGGTGATGATGAAAAAGTAGTTGATAATTTCATGGACAGGAACCCCAACGACGTGCTTGTTTTTGGCCCTAATGGAAAAACAGTAAGGGCACGTACAGCCAACCAGAAAATGATGGTTAATGCTTGCGATAAAAATGACATCGTATTTGCCATCGGACCTGCAGGTACCGGAAAAACCTATACAGCTGTAGCTTTGGCTGTAAGAGCATTGAAAAATAAATTGGTTAAAAAGATTATCCTAACCAGGCCGGCAGTTGAAGCTGGCGAAAGCCTTGGTTTCCTTCCCGGCGATCTTAAAGAAAAGATCGATCCATACCTGAGGCCTTTGTATGATGCACTGGATGATATGATTCCTGCCGACAAACTGGGTTATTACATGAGTACGCGAACGATCGAGATCGCCCCGCTTGCTTACATGAGAGGACGTACACTTGACAATGCATTTATTATACTGGATGAAGCACAGAATACCAACGATCTTCAGATCAAAATGTTTCTTACCCGTATTGGCCCGAATGCGAAAGCGATCATTACCGGTGACCCAACCCAGATAGACCTGCCGAAAAACCAGCAAAGTGGTTTATTCAAGGCCACCAAAATTCTGAAGAACATCGATGGTATTGCGCATATTGAGCTGGATGAAGAAGATGTGGTGCGTCACAAACTGGTAAAAGCAATTATCAAAGCTTATAACAAAGATGATGAGCGATTGACAATTGAAGGCGGCGGAAGAAAATAAACATACTAGTGATAACAATAAAAAAAATCCTGATAAGGTGGCTGATTGGCTGCCTTATTTTATTAATTGCAGCCTGCAAAAATAATAACAGCTACAATTCTTATACAATTACCCGCCAGGATTCCCTTAAACAACTTGCGGTAATTAAAAAAGCAATGCTGCAAATTCAGCAAATAAAATCACAAATAGAGGATGGTGATATGATAACCCGAACCGGGAATGATTTCACCAGCGAAACATTAAGGAACCTGAACCAGAGAAACAAAACATTTTCACACTGCGGTATTGCAAGTGTAGAAAACGACAGCCTGTTTGTATACCATGCATTGGGTGGCGATTTTAATCCCGATCAGAAGATAAGAAGAGACCGGTTTGAGGATTTTGCAGAACCTTATACGAATAAAGGAATTGGTGTTTTCAGGTTTGAATTGGCTGACAGCATTAGAAAAAAATTTGCAGTAATTGCAAAGAAATTTTACAGCTTAGGTATCATGTTTGACATGGATTTTGATCTCCAAACCAATGACAGGATGTATTGCGCAGAATATGTATATAAATGCCTTATAAAAAATGGATCCGGGATGGTTTTTAACATAAGCCGGATCAAACATTTTGATTTCATTGGTGTGGATGATCTTTTTCTACATCCCCTTTGTAAAAGAAATGCACAATTAGTATACAAATAACATCCTGTATAAATAATTTTTTTTTTACTTTTGAAATTCAAACCTAAAAAACGTGTTTATGAAAAAAATTTTATTAGCAATTGTGCTGTTATCTTCCATTTCATTTATTGGATGCGATTCAGGCAAGGGCGATCCTAAAGCAGTATTATTACAATTCTTTGATGCATTATCAAAAAAAGACATGGAAGCTGCCCGTAAACTTGCTACCAAAGACAGCAAGTCTATGATTGATATGATGGAAATGGGAATGAACATGAGCAAAGACAATAAAGAAACTGAAAAATTCGACAAAGCTTCCATGGAATTTGGCGAAGTGAAAATTGAAGGTGATAAAGCCACTATCCCTGTTAAAGAAAAAAAATCAGGAGAATCTTTAAACTACATCCTTAAAAAAGAAGATGGCACCTGGAAAGTAGCTTTCGACAAAGCTTCTATGATGAATATGGGAATGGAAAAAATGAATGAGAAAGGAATTAATCCCGCAGATAGTATCGGAAACGCAATGGACGAGTTAAAGAATTTAAATATGGATTCTTTAAAAGATGGTATGCAGGAGGGAATGAAAATGCTTGATTCAATAAAGACTGAAGCAGAAAAGCTGAAAAAATAATCCTTGCAGATATTTAAAAAAGCACTCCGAAACGGGTGCTTTTTTTATGGCCTTACCTGAAAGATGTTTAACTTTAACGTATTGTAATTATATTTATATGGTAAAAAAAATACTGGCTGGCATATTGCTACTAACATGTCTGTATTCATGCAACAATGAAAAAGAAAACAAACCGGCTACTGCATTGGATACCGGCAGAGCTTTCATCAGGGCAAGCCTGGATGGGAATTTTGAATCTGCAGAACAATTGCTGCTGAAGGATTCACAAAACCTGCAATTATTTGACTCTTACAAAATGTATTACGGGAGATTGTCTGATGAAAAGAAAA
>JAGPDJ010000338.1 GCA_018057635.1 Ferruginibacter sp.
GTGCACCAATGAGCAGCCAGATAGCCCGCAAAGTTGTATCAGCGTTTCAGCTAAAACCATCTGTTTCCAGTTCATATCATGATCTTGATATATTAACAAAACGTGAAAAAGAAATCCTTGAAATGCTTTCCAGGGGCTTATTATATAAAGAAATCTCAGATCAATTGAGCATCAGTTCTGAAACAGTACGCAAACATGTATACAATATTTACGCGAAACTTCATGTAAACAACCGGGTTGAAGCAGTTAATAAATTTTTTGGCCGTTAACTGGTTTTTAGCTTCAATATATCATGCCGGCTAAAACAATTCAGCCTCTATAATAAAATCGAAAAATTTTTATTTCCCTTATCTTTCCTATTTATATTAAGATCTGCGTATACTCCTGAATTTCATCAACTATACCTTACCATTTCTTACCAGCTAAGTTCCATCAAATTATTCTTACGTTCAATATCTGCCATACGTTTAGAAGGATCTATTTCAACTTTTATGATTTCAGGTAGTTTCCTTTTAAATTCAACTACATAAGTGGGATGTGTCCATTTCCATGCATCATGAACAATAAACGGCAAACTTGCATTTTCACTTTGTTTACTTCCAAACATTAAATTCAATGGCACATGATGCATTTCTGCAGTGCCATCTTTGAAAGTCAACTGAAGATCAACAGGCATTGGAAACTGCCCGATTCTTTTCAACCTTATTCGTGAGGTACCATTTTCTTCCCACAAGCTGTCTATGCTGTAATTGATTGTTTTGGTCGTATTCACCCAATATTGCCTGTACCAGTCTAGCTGGATACCACTTACATCCTGGGCTATTTTCATGAAGTCGTTTACATTGGGATGTTTAAAACGCCATTTATTATAATATTCCAGTAAAATTTTATCCCTGGTTGCTGCACCAACAATATATCCCAGCTGTTCCATGAAAACTTCGCCTTTGCTGTATGATGCTACACTATATGCAAAATTAGAATTGTAATGGTCACTATGAGTAGTGAGTGCTTCTTCCTGGCCAGACTGCACCAGGCGGAAATAACTGTTATAGGCCCCGGAATGATCTTCGGGTAATACATGCTCTACCAGTTCTTTCAATGTTTTATTGTCGGGCCTGTTTTTTAATGTATCCCGGTATTCCTGTAATGAAGATCGTTTATAGTAGAATTTAGTTACCAGGTCTTCTGCATAACTGGTAAATCCTTCGTCCATCCATGGATAAAGGCTTTCATTAGTTCCAAGCATCATCTGGTACCAGCTATGCAACCATTCATGTATTACTGTACCGAGAGATGAAGTATGTATGAGTGTTGCCATTGGATACTCCATACCACCATCCCCGCCCTGAATAAATGAATATTGGGGATAAGGATATTTTCCAAAATTTTTCTCAATAAAAGGTAAAACCTCTGCAGCAACATCACCAATTTTCGCCCACGCCTCATCGTTACTTGTTTTCCCGGGCTTAAATTTATAAATGGTATGTATTATTGTATTACTGCCGGCGATTTTTTTAACGAGATGCCTGTAATCAGGATCTGCTGCCCAAACAAAGTCATGTACATTATTGCCGGCAAAATGCCAGCTTCGTTTTGAGGAACTTATATTTTTTAGTTCCGAACCGGGCTTATCATAACCCCAGCCAATCTCATTTGCGTTGACCAGTACACCGGTGCCACCAATCTTATATGTTTTATCAATATTTATTACAACGTCAAAATCTCCCCACACACCATAAAATTCACGTGCTACATAAGGTGTGGGATGCCAGCCTTCATAGTCATATTCACACAACTTTGGATACCACTGGCTCATGCTGTACCTTACCCCGGTTCCAGGATTGTCTCTACCGCTGCGGCGCACCTGCAGAGGCACCTGGGCTTCAAATTCCATTTCAAAAATCACTTTTGTTTTAGGTAAAATAGGCTTCGTCAGGTTTACTTCCAGGATCGTTTCATGATACTTGAAAGGCTGATCAACCCCATTCATCTTCAGGGAAATTATTTTCTGATAACCTATCTCCTCATCTTTCAGCTTCATGATCCTGTCTCTTACTCTTCCATCCCAATCTGGTCGTCCATTGGTTAGTACTTTACCTAATTCTCGGCTTCTTACATCCATACTGCTGTTTGGCTGAAAGGCATTCCAGTATAAATGGTAAAACACTTTGCTTAGTTTATCAGGAGAGTTGTTTACATATTCTAGTTTTTGCTTGCCGGTAAACCTGTTGGTTGTTACATCCACATCAATATTCATATTGTACTTTACCCTTTGCTGCCAGCGATCTGGCTGGGCAATGGAAGTAAGAAACAGGAAGGATGAAATCAGGAGTAAGAAAAATGGTTTGTACTTCATATCGTAATATTATATATAACAAAAATCGCGAAAAAAAATTTGTAACAGTCGTTAAACTGATGAGCGGTGTGGGTGTGTATCAATTTTTAATTACCCATTAACTTTTTATTGAAATGGATGATCAGTTTAAAAAGATCTTCGTGTTCATTTAAAGGCAAAGTTTCGGGTTTGTCAAACACATCATGATAAGCTTTTATTCCTCCAAGTGTGTAGAAGAAAAAAGCGGGTACAGCTTTTTCGGAAAAGAAGTAATGATCACTATTGGCTGCCTTCCCCCGTGGATTAATTTTTGCAAGCAATTTATGTTCATCATTCACCGCATTCAACATGGAAAATTCCCGGGGATATTCGGTTGCATTAACAACAGTAATGCCTTCTTCACCAGTACCGGCGAGATCTGTATTTAAAAGGAACCGCACTTTCTTTAAAGATACAAGCGGGTTTTCTGTAAAATAATGAGACCCAACCAGTCCGGCCTCTTCACCTGCAAAACAAATAAAGCCGATTGAATACTCTTGCGGATTGGCTGCATAATATTTTGCCAGGTTCATCAAAAGAGATATGCCGCTTGCATTGTCGTTGGCACCGGGGAAATAAGTATCCTCCCCCATTCCGCCAAGATGATCATAATGGGCAGTGATCAATATAACAGAATCAGGTTTATCTGTTCCCTTAACCAGGGCACATACGTTGGAAGCCTTGAATTTATTTATGAACTTATTCTCAATATTTGCATTAAAATATTCAGGCATACCGTTTACAGACTTTCTGTCAATTTGTACTAAACTGTAATCAGCCATTTCTTTTGAAACCGACCAGGTAAGCTTATCTTCCAGGCGAACAATGAACCTTTCTTCCGGGTTAATAAAAGTTATACTGTCTTTCTTTATTAATTTTCCATCTTTCTTAATTCCTTTTGCTGCCGGGTCTACAATAAAATCTTTACCGGGCACCAGTTGTTTTCCATTTACATTTACTTCCATTTTTCCAGGGAAAATATTTACCGGGTAAGAAAAATGCTGGTAAAATGATTTACCTGCCATTGGTTTTAAACCGTAATTTTTGAATTCCGCTGCAATAAAATCTGCAGCTTTTTCCATACCGTCTTTTGTATAACCCCTGCCCCAGAAATATGGAGAAGCAAGTGTATCAACCATTTTTTTACCA
>JAGPDJ010000339.1 GCA_018057635.1 Ferruginibacter sp.
GATGAATGGTAACCGGTGCCTGGCAGCCAGTTTTACATAGTCTCCAGTTCATTTTTGTGCCCTGGCTTCCAGATTATATAATAAAAAGCAAGGCACAATAGTCCCAATACAAATGGTATGATAGACAAATGCTTAAACGTGTATTCACCAAACAAGACATTGGTATCGAAATGAAAAAATTCACTAACCATCCAGTAACTGTTTGCAATGATCCAGAAGGTAATGGCAAGGTTGTGACAAAGCTCACTCATGTATTGCCTTGTTCGCCAGGAAATAACAATCGCAATAAAGAGTGTAGGAAAGATCATTGCAATTCCTAATGGTTTCCATATCATACACCAGGAAACATCTTTAAATAACCAGAACACAATGTGCAGGTTTTCCATCTTTCGGTAGCGGAGTGGTATGTTGTAGGTTTGATCAGGTTGCATTTTTAGAAATTAATTACATGATAAAAACACGAATTATAGGCACGAATTACACGAATTTAGAACATGAAAATAAGCACGAATTTATGCACGGATTTCACGAATTAAAGAAATGTTTACAAATAAGGATTTTAAATTAATGAAAGTGTGTTAATTAAAAAACACGAATTAATATGAGTCTAATTCGTGTAATTCGTGCCTATAATTCGTGTTATAAAATTATTTAACATTCACCCTGATCCCTTCACTATGGCTCGTAAATTCGGGTGCATACATACATTGTATTGTTGTTATGCCGTTACTGAAATTTCCGCTATGTGTAACAAACATCGGGTATTCAAAAACATAGGTACCCCTGGCCAGCCAGCCAAAGAAAAAGTTGGTGCTGGCATCTTTGGTTGTTTCATAATATCCCAGCCCGCCCTGCCATTTGTATTGGCTGATCACATTCACCGGTTCCATACAGGAAGCCCGCATGTCTTTCATGTGAATATATTCCATGTCGCGGTCGGCACGCAATTCAATCCGTACTTTAACTTTGTCGCCAATTTGCAATTCATCTCCGTCATTGAGGGGTTTTAATACGGGACCTCTATCGCTGTTTTTTTCGATGAATAATTTCTTTACGATTTTTAACGGGGTTTCTGCAGCAGTTATTTTATCCAGGTTTTCGAAATATTGCCAGTATACAGAACCCCAGGTAGTAGTTGGCTGACTATTTGGTTTATTTTTTGCCGGAGAGATAGTTACATTTATATTCCCCATTTCAGGTTTTATTTTTTCAGCATCAATCGTTTTTTTAAAATACCCGGTGCCTGCTTCTGTTTTTTCTTCTGTGCTTTTTAAAGTTGTTCCGCCCAGGCTGATGGTTATTTCTTTTTCTTCAGCCAGCCAGTTACTGCCGTTTAATAACAAGGCATAACAGGCTTCTGCTGTGGCTTTGGTTGTTCTCCAGTTTTGAGTCTGCTTTTGTTTTAGCAGCCATGTTTTCAGGTCATCAATGATTTGCATGTTCTTGTCAATATCAGTAAATGCTTCTATCATCATGGCCTGGCTTTCTATGGGTGCCTGGTACCAGTAATAACCGCCTGAAGCAAAATCTTTCCAATACATACCCATTTCTTCTTTATAGATCGCATTTTCTTTTAAAGACTTTATAATGGCAACGGGCGTTTTTTTATCTGCCGTTCTGTATAACGACAATGCGATCATGGCCTGCATATACTTACTGTTGCTCAGCCAGAATTTTTGCGACTGGCCACGGTAATAATTAAACGCAGCTTGTGTATTTGCGGTTATTTTATATTCCGTAAAGAAACTACGCATATACAAATATTGAATGGCTGTTGCTGAAAGGTTGTTGTTTTTAAGATTTGCCTTGTATTTAACCAGGTTGTCATATTCTTCTTTCACGCGGGCATCCAGGTAAGGGATCGCTTTGTCTATAATTGATTTAAGTTTTGCCTGGTCGTCGGTGCTGATTGCATTGAGTTTTTGCAGGTGTCCAATTCCTGTAATGATGTATTGTGTGATATACCTGTCATCCGGTCCGCCTTTAAACCAGGAGAAACCACCGTTGCTGTTTTGCATTTCTTTCAGCTTTGAAAAAGTAGTTTCTTTTTCTTTTGCCATTCTAACCATATCAAACAACAGGGCTATGTTTTTCTTTTGCATGCTTTCATTTTGTGCATCCAGTACCCAGGGTGTTTCCTGCAACAATACTGCTTTTAGTTCTTCATTTTTCTGAAGGTTACTCAGCAAAGCGGAAGTGTCGGTGTTTTTCCATTTTTCAAAAATGGCTTTTATCCCGGGGGTTGAGTTTGCAATAAAAGATGCAAGGGTATTTGCATAGTAACGATTGAAATTCTGTTCGGCACAATCATACGGGTATTCCATTAAGTAGGGAAGTGCCTGAACTGCATACCAGGCCGGGTTGCTGCTGTATTCAACAGTTACTGCATGGTGACTGAGGGTTTCATTTTTTCCGCTGTTGAGTAATTTTTCAAAACGGAAATCTTTTTTAGTTTCACTGCGCAGGTTAAGTGGCATACTCTCGGTTACCAGTAAACGGTTTATGAGAACCGGTAATGCAGCTTCTTCGCCATCGCTGAATTCATTGTTCTTTGTAATGGCCCTGATCCTCCAGGTAAGTGCAGCACTGAAATTTTCAGGAATGGAAATAGGGAATTTTATCAAGGCACTTTGTCCTGCAGCAACGGTGAAATATTGAACCGGGAAAATATTCTTAAACCAGCCATCAACCGGTTTGTTGGCAATTGCATCAAATAATTCCAGTTGTGCAGTGCCGGTAAGTTCTTTGTCATCCATATTTACAACCTTGGCAGAAAATTCCAGTTGGTCGCCTTCGCGTAAAAACCTTGGTGCATTGGGTTGCACCATCAATGGTTTTTGTGTTACCTGGGTCTTTTCTGAATATGCACTGGCAAGTTCTTTGTTATGAGCAAGGGTCATCATTTTCCATTGCGTTAGAGCATCGGGAATGGTAAATGAAAATGTAATATTCCCGTCTGCATCCGTGTTTAAACCGGGAAAGAAAAATGCCGTTTCATTGAAATTTTTTCTTACCTGGATATTATTATTTTCTTTTCCTGCTTTCTTTTCCTGGTTAGAAGCAATGCTAGCAGTATCTAGCAATTCTTCGTTTTTTTTGTCACTTAATTTAGCTTTTGCTACTTTTCCTTCTAATGCCCTGTTGGCAGTTACTGCTAATACCTGATCCCGGTCATCCATTTGTGGTGGAGCCATTGCTACATTTTCTGCCCGTATGTACCCGTAACTTTTGAATGAGTACAGGTCATTCCAGCCATTGTTTAAGAGTTCATCATAAGAACGCGGTTTTTGTTGCAGAACCGGGTAAATGATTTTATTATATTCATTAGATTGTACCCGGTTAAACCCGCCATTTTTCCAGGAAATATGATCTGTAAATACGGGCCACAACGACATTAATGAATTCCAGCTTTGCGGTTTGAACTGGTCAAGCGATGCATCATACATGCTGATCAATGTTTCAGCAGCTACTTTTTCTTTTTTATTCCCGCTGATATTTATTTTCCATTTTTCTTCGC
>JAGPDJ010000040.1 GCA_018057635.1 Ferruginibacter sp.
GAAAAGTACCATTTGGAAAAAGGCTATTGCTGCGGTAACGGATGTAAACATTGCCCCTTTAATTACGATGCCGTACCCGAACCGGCACGAAGTAAAATACTATCTTTAAGGGATCATGAAAAAATCGCCAAGCAAGTCTGATTCAAAGAAAGTTACATTAAAAAAAGCTCCCGTTGCGGGAGCGAAAGAATACAGTTTTTTCCAGGATGTATATGATGTGGTAAGGCAGATACCAAAAGGAAGGGTTACCAGTTATGGAGCCATTGCAGCTTACCTGGGAACTAAATTAAGTGCACGGATGGTTGGCTGGGCCATGAATGCAGCCCACCATGCCAAACCCTCTGTTCCGGCGCAACGCGTGGTTAACCGCAATGGCATGCTTACCGGTAAACATCATTTTTCTACCCCTACATTAATGGAAGAATTATTACAAAAAGAAAAAGTGGTTGTTAAAAATGATACTGTAGTGGAATTTGAAAAACTTTTCTGGGATCCTGCAAAAAATTTAAGCCTGTAAACTACCTGGCTAGCCAAAGTTGTTACAATCACTCAACGGGCAATTAACCTACCTTTACCCAAATACTATAATTAGTGAAACCTACCGAGGGAAAAATAACATTTATTCATCATGAAAAAAACAGGGCTGTTATCGAATATTTGGATAACAACAGAAAAAAAACCATCCAGGCTAATCTTGATTTTAAAACAGAACAAGTAGCAAAAGAACAGAAGGTAAGAAAAAAAAATCACCGGTTCCTTGTTGGCGACCAGGTGTCGTTTTTAATAAAAAAAACAGGTGCCAATGGAAGTGTACAATATGCCGAAAACCTCAAATACCTTTACAATACAGCGCTGGAATTGTTGATCAACAAAGCTGCAGTGGATAACAAATTCCTGGGATACATTAAAATCACCGATGAAGAATATTTTATCAAGGAAATTGAAAGTTATTTATTTTTTCCACTCAACCTATCTGCTTATGAAATAGCACCTGATGGCAAGGATACAGAACAACCGGTGTATTTTAAACTGGACAACCTGGAGAAACCAGACAAGATAACCGCCATCCTTTACAATCATCATTATATCCCGGAATATCTAACGGCTATACAGCATTTTAAAAAACAAACTGTAGTACATGCAACAGTTTATAATATAACTCCTTTTGGCATCTATGTTCACCTTGTTGGGGATACTATTAAAGCAAAACTTTCCATTGATGAACCCCTGCAAAAAAAAATCGAAGACAAATCAATAGAAATTAACACGGTGATTCCGGTAAAAATAAAACACATCACTTCCACAAAGATAGTTGTAGAAATGGCTGATTAAATTTCAGCGTATTTCCTGCAATAAATAAAATGATGTACAAACTACTTCAACAGTTCTTCTTTACATTGAAGCATCGGCAATTAATTTTTTTTTCAGCTATAGTACGGAGAAATCATACAATAAATAACCACACCGGTAACAGCTACATAAAACCATAACGGCCACGTGTACCTGGTGAGTTTCTTGTGCCTGGCGAATTCACCAGTCATGGCCCGGTAAGCTGTAAATAAAATAAATGGCAGTATGATGGCTGCTAATGGTATATGGGTAATTAAGAGGAAGTAATATATTAACCGCAAATTCCCTGCTTGTAATTTTTCTTCAACGCCTAAAATTCCATCATGGTTCAGGTCACCGAATTTTGTTTCTCCTGCAAGCAAATGGTGTGCAATATAACTCAGTAAAAATAACATGGATAACAAAATGGCTGTTATCATGATCTTTTTATGCAGGTTGTAATTTTTGTTTTTTACAGCTAATAATCCTGCCAGCAGGCAAACTGTAACCAGCGAATTTATCAAGGCATTTGCTGTTGCAAAAACATGTACATTAAATGGTAGATTCAGATTCAGTTTTACTTTGCTTAATATAACAACTGCTGCAAAAACTACAACAGATACTGTAAAAATAAATATCCTTGCTTTGCTGTCATTTTTTTTGATGGAAGGAGCTAACATATTATACTGTAGGGTTTTGCTTTTTTTTGAAGTTTTGCAGGAATACCATTACAACAATTACAAAACCTATCCCTATAAATATAACAGGCAGGTATGGTATGAAACCGCGTAATATAGAAGGCCTTTTTTTATCCCGCTCCAGCATCAGGGTTGGTATATCTCTGGCCAGTTGCGCCAGTTTAACTGTATCAAACCCATTATACCATCCCCTTACTATTCGGTTACTGTCGAGCAGGAAAAAGTTTTCTGTATGAATGAATGCAGTATCAACATTACTGTCGGCAATGCTTGCTTTTATTTCCTGCATGGCAAAATCATATATTTCTTTTTTGTTCCCTGTAACAAACCACCAGTTATCATGGTTTACATTAAACCGGTCGGCAAATTTCCGAAGCCTGGGCACACTGTCATTTTCCGGGTCTACACTGATAGAGATAAATTGAACAATGTTGTCATTTTTTACAAAAGAGTTCTGTAATTTTTTCATGTTACGGGCAAGACCGGGACAAATGCTGGGGCAGCGGCTGAAGAAAAAGTCAAGTACAATTATTTTTCCTTTGGCATCATCCAGTGAAACCTGTTTACCAAGCTGGTTTGTAAATGAAATATTCTTTACCCTGTGCCAAATGGTATCTGTACTTATTTTTCCATTGTTCTCCCGAACTGCTACGCTGTCGAAAAAATAATGACGCGGAATACTCACCGCATCTTTGCTGTAATATTTTACTATCCAATATCCGATTAATGGCAACAAAATTGCCAATAATAAAGATAGAATCGATTTCCTGTTCACTGTAAGCTGTATATTTATTTGAGTGTGCAAGTTCGCACAATTAAGCTAATTCGTATGATTTGTATAAAGTAATCTATAAAAAAAGCCATCGTTTCAGCAAAATGCTGAAACGATGGCCTGGTAAATATTTAAGATATTATGCTGATTAAGGTTTTGCTCCCTTTTCAATAGCAGCAGGAGCTACTTGTTCAGTTGCCGGCCTTGATCCTCCGTCGGTATTGCGCAGGTTTTTCCAGCTATTGCCATCCCATAAAAAGGCAATGATGAACCAAATGAACAAACACAGCGGAACAACAATGGTCATGATGAAATTCCTGACCTCATCACCAAGGTGCATGAATATTGAAACGATATAATATGCCTTGGCAAGGGTTAATATACAAACCATTCCTTTGAAGAATAATACCAGCATATGGCTGGGGTTTTCACCCTTGTGAATATTATATATCGCCAGTCCGATAACCAGTTCAATGATAGTAATAACAGATAGTATCCAGAATGTTTTCCATATCTTTTTAGTACCGGAAGCGTGCTCCGGGGCAAAAGTGATCTCTGGTGAAATTGTATGTTGACTCATAAAAAATTAATGCTCGTTTGTTATTAAAATAATCAATATGCTACATTATATAAGGTAAAAGCAAAGGAATACAAATACCCAAACCAGGTCTACAAAGTGCCAGTAAAGTCCTGCTTTTTCAATCATTTCGTAATGACCACGATCATCAAAATGCCCCAGTTTAGTTTTTAAATACATAACGATATTGATGATCACTCCACTAAATACGTGGAAGCCGTGAAAGCCGGTTATTCCAAAAAAGTACCCACCAAATGCAATCGGACCTGGAGTTGCTACCAGTTGTCCGTTATACATTACTTCCGGGCCCCATGGGTTTTTTGAAACAGTTGTGCCCCATTGTTCAATCTGGCCATTTACCAAAACTGCATGTTCGCCTGTTATAAGATGTGTCCACTCCCATGCCTGGCAACCTAAGAATGCAAGACCGCCAAGAATAGTAAGGATCATATATTTTTCCACTCCTTTGCGGTTCATTTTATGTCCTTCATGAACTGCCAGTACCATGGTTACAGAACTGAAAATCAGGATAAATGTCATCAGGCTCACAAATGCAAGCGGAAGGTTGGCATGTCCCGCAAAAGGGAATGCATTAAATACATGGTTTGGATCTGCCCAGTTATTAACACTGAAACGGATGGTACCATAACTGATCAGGAATGCACCAAAAGTGAAGGCATCACTCATCAAAAAGTACCACATCATCACTTTACCATAACTGGCATTGAAAGGGCTTTTTCCGCCACTCCACCATTTTGTTCCTGCAGGTATTGCTGTTGTTGACATAATTGTTAAATTCTAATATCTAAATTTTTGAACGCTATTATAATTATCTTGTTTGCTTCAATCCTGCATCTTGCATCCCCCTTACCTGATCATCAATAAAAATACCAGCAAATAAAGCCAGAGCAAATCTACAAAGTGCCAGTAAGTGCCAATTAATTCAACCGGAACCGTACTATAACTTCTTACTTTGGTACTGAATGCTTTTAGCGACATAATGATCAATGCGATTATTCCGCCAATAACGTGCAGTGCATGGATCCCAACTATAACATACAGAAATGAATAAGAAACATTTCCGGTTAACGTTACACCTGCGTTCCATAATTCCCTGAAACCTACCAGTTGTAATACTACAAAAAGTATTCCCAGGGAAAGCGTTACTGCTACCAGCAACCTGTACCTGCTCATTTCCCGCTCTTTAAAAGCTTTTGATGCCAGGTAAATACTCAAACTACTTAACACGATCGCTGCGGTACTATACCAGAATGCAGCGGGTAATTCAAACGTAAGCCAGTTTGCCTGGTTTCTTTTTACAATGTATGCACTTGTAAGGCCTGCAAACATCATCAGCATACTTCCAATACCTACCCATAAAGTAAATTTATGCGGATGTATTTTATTTCTTTGTTGCATTGCCACTGTACTCATTCCACAGCCCCAAAGGGCATTTAGTTTATTAATATTTACAAATTCTTAATTTAAAAGCATTCTAGAACTTTTAATTGTTCAATCATTTTAAACCCTGATCTTATCTGCATACAAACTCAAAAACACGATCATCAGGTAAAAATAAGAGCTGAACATTACTTTTCTTGCACTGTAAGCATCCATCTTTACATACAGCATCACACTCACATACACCATCCATAAATTACAGAAAAGCACGATCCACAAACTAATAAATCCGCTTATTTCAAAGGCAAACGGTAGTATTCCTACAGGCACCATCATTACACTGTACATGATGGATTGCACAGCAGTAAATTTTGTAGGACCTTTATCTGCCGGCAATAACTTAAATCCAGCCTTGGTATAATCCTGGTGAGCGAGCCATGCAATTGCCCAAAAATGCGGAAACTGCCAGATGAACTGAATGCCGAATAATATCCAGCCTCCAATACTAAATTCATCTGTTGCTGCAACCCAGCCAATCAGGCAGGGAAGCGCACCCGGTATAGCTCCTACCAGTACTGCTACAGAATTTATTTTCTTTAAGGGCGTATAAATGAACCCATATAAAAATAAACTGAACAATCCGATCAAGGCACTCTGTAAATTAAAAAAGTACCACATCATTCCAACACCGATAACCCCTGTAATGAATGCAAAAATATACGCTTCATTTTCACTCATACGGCCACTGGCCACTGGCCTTTTGGCGGTACGTTTCATGATGGCATCGGTATGCTTTTCAAGTACCTGGTTAATGCTGTTGGCAGAACCTGTTATGAGCATTCCTGCAACAAAAAGTAAAAGAACTGATAATAGCGTTGGCCTTGTATAAATCTGGTGGTAAGGTGCTATTAAAAAACTTACTACCGTACTGAACACAACCATGAAACTCAAAGTGAATTTGATCAGTTGAAAATAATCTTTCACTTTACTTGCCAAAACAAACGAGGTTGAATTGGATATGGTTTTGTTCTCCTGCATAATCAACCCCGTTTTCATTTACAGGAACCGGGGCCTTATTTTATATTTACAATCGTTGGCTAATGGCTAATAGCAATTAGCTGTTAGCTTAATGATCAGTACTTTCATCTTTTCCTACCGGAACATCCTGCGGGATGAAATCTCTTCCATCTTTTCCGTAATCATATGGCCAGCGGTGTACTTCAGGTATTTCTCCCGGCCAGTTTCCATGTCCCGGGCGTATCGGGGTTGTCCATTCCAGTGTATTTGACTTCCATGGATTCATATCCTTCACTTTTCTTCCTTTCCAGATACTGTGGAAAAAATTGAATACGAACAGCAATTGTGCTGCAAATACGATCATGGCTACCAGGCTGATGAATTCGTTCAGGCCACCAAACATTTTAAATGATTCCCAGTTTGAAAAATCATAGTAACGGCGAGGCATACCCGCTAACCCTTCGTAGTGCATTGGCCAGAAAATGAGGTATGATCCGATAATCGTTATCCAGAAGTGAATATATGCCAGTGTGTTATTTAAGTAACGGCCGAACATTTTAGGGAACCAGTGGTATACACCGGCGAACATGCCAAAGAAAGATGCCACACCCATTACAATATGGAAATGCGCAATTACAAAATAAGTGTCATGTAAATGTATATCAAGCGCTGAGTTACCCAGGAAAATACCTGTAAGTCCGCCACTGATAAACAAGCTTACAAAACCGATGGCAAACAACATGCCCGGTGTGAACCTGATATTACCTCTCCACAAGGTAGTTAGCCAGTTAAATACTTTAATAGCTGAAGGAACAGCTATCAATAAAGTAAGTAATACAAACACCGAACCCAGGAAGGGATTCAGCCCGGTTACAAACATATGGTGTGCCCAAACCAGGAAGGCAAGGATTGCAATGGCAAACATAGAACCTACCATCGCCATATATCCAAAAATTGGTTTACGGCTGTTTACCGATAATATCTCTGAAGACATTCCCATGGCCGGCAACAAAATGATATATACTTCCGGGTGACCCAGGAACCAGAAAAGATGCTGGAATAAGATGGCGCTTCCGCCTTCGTTTGGTAAAATTTTACCTGCAATAACAATATCACTTAAAAAGAAACTTGTTCCCAGGTTACGGTCAAATAACAACAGAATAGCACCTGATAACAATACTGGGAATGACAATACACCTAAAATTGCAGTAAAGAACAACGCCCAGATAGTAAGCGGCATACGGGTCATACTCATGCCCTTGGTACGCATGTTCAGGATAGTGGTTATATAATTAAGTCCGCCCAATAATGATGACACAATGAACATAGCCATACTAACCAGCCACAAATCCATTCCTATTTTACTACCCATTGATGCATCACCCAATGCACTTAATGGCGGATAAACTGTCCAGCCACCACTTGCAGGCCCTGTTTGCACAAACAAAGATGAAACCATGATAACAGAAGCAAGGAAGAAGAACCAATAGCTTAACATATTCAGCATGGGAGATGCCATATCTCTTGCTCCAATTTGAAGCGGTATAAGGAAGTTTGCAAAAGTTCCGCTAAGGCCTGCCGTTAGTACGAAGAATACAAGTACGGTACCATGCATGGTAACCAGTGCATAATAAAATTCAGGATCCAGTTTTCCGCCTTTTGCCCAATGGCCAAGGAAATCTTCCAGGAAAGGGAATGTCTGATCAGGATAACCCAGTTGTAAACGGAAAATAACAGAGAACAATCCACCGATGATTGCCCAGATGATACCGGTGATCAGGAATTGTTTTGCAATGGTTTTATGATCCTGGCTAAAAACATATTTGGATATAAAAGTCTCGTGGTGATGATGCTCGTGATGTGCATCATGTGCCATATGTCCTTTTTCATCCTGTAATGAAACTGCACTACTCATAGTCTTAAATATTTATAAAAATCCGGTTAATTATTTTGTTGCTGGCAATACCGATGCCAGGGGTTTAGCTGTTGCACTGCTGTCGGTTGTTGGCGTTGCCGGAACCGGGTTACTACCAGGGAAAAGGGTAATGTATTCCGGTGTTTGTGAAGCAAGCCATTTTTTATAATCTTCTTCTTTTTCTACAACTATAACTCCTCTCATGGAAAAGTGGCCTTTGCCGCACATCTGGTCGCAACTGATCTCGTAAACAAAGTTTGGATTACCGGTCCTTACTTTCATTTCTTCTGTTGTATAGATTGGAGTAAACCACATCGTTGTTGGAATTCCGGGTACGGCATCCATTTTCATACGAAAATGAGACAAGCCCACATCATGAATTACATCCTGTGCATGGATCACCAATTTAACCGGCTTCCCAACAGGAAGGTGCATTTCATTTGTGTGCAGGTCATCTCGGCTTTCGGGATCTTCAAAATCAACACCCAACGTGTTGCCCGAAGGATTGTTATATAATTTGTAGTTTTTCTTTCCTAAAACACCGTCTTTGCCAGGGTAACGCATTTCCCATGCAAACTGGTGGCCTGTTATTTCAACTACAACAGCATCTTTTGGTGCATCGCTGGTAATTTTAAACCAGTATTTTAAACCAAATACCACCAATACCGTTAGAAAAATTGCCGGTACGGTTGTCCATAATAATTCAAGTTTATTATTGTGCGGAAAGAAATATGCTTTTCTGCCTTCCTTTTCCTGGTATTTAAATGCAAACCAAAACAGGAGCACCTGGGTAATTACAAATACAACTCCGGTAACTGCGATGGTGATGAAAAGCATCTGGTCTATTTTCTCTCCTTCCAATGATGCAGAACCTTGTGGGAATAAGGTTTTCCCATAATATAGTTCATTACAATACCAGGCACCCAACAATCCCAGAACAAGGAATGTAACCAGCAAGAACCCATTGATCTTGTTGTTTTGTTTGCGGGTTTTTTCTTCTCCTTTGAGAACACTTACATATTCACTTGCTTTGGCGATCTGGAAGATTACCAGGAAAATCATGATAACAATCGCAACCAGAAAAATCTCCTTCATTGTATAAAATTTGTAGCTGTAAGCCCTGCCTGCCGGTTAGCAAGTGTTCGCTGTTAGCTGTTAGCTATTTATAATCTTAATTTATTTATTCCGTTTTCAAACTCCCAAAATTAATTTTCTTTAAAAGCTTTTGTTGCTTTTGTTGAAGATTAAGTATGGTGAATAATACTTTCTTTCAGGAAAGGATGGTTTTTAGCCAGCAATGGGTTCTTTGAAAAATACCTTCCTACACCCCACATAATCAGACCAATAAATAATGCTGAGATTCCAAATTCAAATGGCATCATTTCGGCATGATCACCCAATGTTCCCGGCATTACCATCTGGTAAAAATCTATCCAATGCCCGAATATGATCAATACAGCCATGAAAGTTACCAATGTCCAGCTCCTTTTGGTGCTTTTTTTCATCAAAATGAGCAAAGGGCAAACGAAATTAACAATCAGGTTAAAGAAAAATATGCCTTTATACGGACCGGCTTTGGTTGCGGTACCGATTCTTTCAATAAAATATTTTGTTTCTTCAGGTTGGTTACTATACCAGATAAGCATGTATTGTGAAAACCAGGTATAAGTCCAAAATACTGAGAATGCAAACATGAATTTTCCAACATCATGTAAATGCTCTTCTGTTACATATTCCAGCTGGCCCCTGTTTTTCAGGTAAATAATGAATATTGCCATCAGGGAAATACCAGACACAAATGTACTTGCGAAAGTATACCAGCTAAACATGGTGCTGTACCAATGTGCATCAATACTCATGATCCATAACCAGGGTGTGGTGGATGCAACTGTTAATCCAAAGAAAACGGTAAACAGGGAAGCCCAAACGGTATTGTCCCAGATCCATTTTTTTCCTGTCTCATAATCCATCGGACCTTTCTTATCAGATTCAAGGCTAAGGCTCCTCATTTTACGACCCAGCAACCACCAACCAAGAATGGTAACAGCTGAGGCAATTGTAAAGAACATGGGATTAAGGAAACCTTTTTTACCATCCAGTATTTTATCATAATCAGGTGATGCCTTATCATATAAGTGCGGGTCCAGCCAGTGATAGATATCTGTACGGCCGCCCCAAACGATCGCCATCAGTACTACGAAAGTGATGAGGCCTAATATGGGTAGTACGCTTGAAATTGCTTCCGGAACCCGACGTAAGGCAACCTGCCAGCCACCCATTGCCATGGTTGTAACACAAAGAAAAAACATGGAAGCGTTTACTGTTAATAACCAATAAACACTGTTTTGTAAAAGCACAGCCCAAAAACGGGTGCTGGCTGTATTTTCTCCATGACCTCCGTGCGCAAAAGGATGGAGCATAATAAAGCCGTATAACAAAGCCAATACACCGGCTACGATCAACCCCAATGTCCATTTTTTAAAACTGCCCGGTAATTCAAAATGATTATTCATCTAAACTTTATTTTGTGTGATGCTTTTAATAATTATCCTTTTTTTACTGTTGTACTGTCGGTTGTTACAGTGGCGGTTGCTGCCGGTGCGGCTGTTGTAGCGGCTGCTTTTGGCTGCAATGAACGTATGTATTTAACCAGCATCCAGCGTTGCTTCCTGTCTAACTGTGATGCATAACTGCCCATCAGGTTCCTTCCATAAGTAATGGAGTGGAACATGGTTCCGTCGGCCATTTTCACATACAGGTCAAGTGTAAGGTTTGCAATACCGCCAACTTTACCCGAGGTGGCTAAAGGGCCATTTGCCAGTCCTTTTTCTCCATGACAGATACCGCAGTTGATATTAAACAAACGGCCGGCTTCTGCTAATTCTGTTTTACTTAAAGAATCCAGTGGATTTTTTACCATAGCACTCATTTTGTAGCCGTTGCTGTCGTTTGGCAGCGTATAAGGAAACATTTCACCTCTTTTAATAGTTCCGGAAACAGGGAGGTTATCAAAGTAGATCATATTTCCGCCTTTGCGGTCTTTGTCCATGGTAAAAATGTTGGAATCTCTTTCTGCATAAGATTCAAATGCACGGCTATAAGCCATATCGGGCATATATACTTTACCCGGTTTGCGTTTATCGTGGCAACTTGTAATGACAATGATTGCAGTCAGCAGTATTGCAGATATATAAGTAAGTCGTTTCATTTATCTATTATCGATTATCAATTATCAATTAATACCCTTTTTCTTCCCTGTACAATTTTTGTTCCTTGTCATACCGTCCTAACCACCAGCCTGTTTCTGCATGCTGTACATTAATTTCTTTTGCACCGGATTGCTCCAAAAAGCGCTGCACTTCGCCATCATCTGTTTTATCAGTACATTCAATGGCCATGATAAAAAGATCATCGGTAGCCCTTGGATGAAAATGATGTTTTTTAACAAACGGAGATAACTGGCATAAATAACAAAATGTAAGCACCATTCCTACTGCTGAAAACAAAACGGTCAACTCAAAAGTAATGGGTATCCATGCCGGCAAAGCAAAATGCGGTTTACCACCAATATTCAACGGCCAGTCTTTTGTAAATACCCAGCTCATGAATGTTAGTGCAGTAGTTGTACCTGTGATTGCATAAATAAAACCAGCTGTGTGCAGGCTCGTTTCCCTGATTCCCATTGCATGATCAAGGCCATGTATGGGGAAGGGTGTATATACATCATGTATCTTATACCCCGCCTTGCGAACATTTTTTACCGCAGGGAACAGCACTTTTTCATCATCAAATGCTCCTACAACAAATTTTTTTATTCCTCCAGCCATAATATTTAGCTTTTAGCCTTTAGCTGTTAGCTATTAGCTTTTTTATAATTGTGTAAACTCTATAAACTATTTAATCTTTTATTCCAGGCTAATAGCTAACAGCTAATAGCTTTTTTTACTTATTAATGCGCATGCTCAACCTCTTCATGGTAGAACTTCTCAGTATCTGCCTTTTCGATATCGGTCATTTTCACTTTATAATTTTCACCACTTGTTTTCAAAATTGCTTTAATCTCTGCCACGGCAATTACCGGGAAGTATTTTGCAAACAGGAAGAAACAGGTAAAGAACAAGCCAAAGGTTCCCAGGTAAAAACCGATCTCATAAATACTTGGGCTGTAATAAGTACTCCAGCTTGATGGTAGGAAATCCCTGTAAACAGAAGTAACGATAATTACAAAACGCTCATACCACATACCGATGTTTACGATAATGCTCATAAAGAAAGTTACTGCAATGTTTCTCCTCAGCTTACGGCTCCAGAACAACTGTGGTGAAACCACGTTACAGAACATCATCAGGTAATAACTCCATCCATAAGGGCTCCACAGGTTAGCCCTGTTTTCGCTGAATGCCCACCATTCGTATGGGTTCTGACCGTACCAAGCAATGAACAATTCTGTGAGGTATGCGCAACCAACGATACTTCCCGTTAGTACAATAACTT
>JAGPDJ010000340.1 GCA_018057635.1 Ferruginibacter sp.
ATGTTACTTGAACTGGACAGGGCACCGCATGTAATATTTATTACTGCTTATGATGAATTCGCATTAAAGGCATTTGAAGTAAATGTACTTGATTACCTGATGAAACCTGTAGAGCCTAAACGACTGGCCGATGCATTGCATAAATTACAACAGGCAGAACAAAAAGAAATGGCTGCAACACTGGCATCTGTACACAGAGGTATGCTTGGTGAGAACGACCAGGTTTTTGTAAAAGACGGGGAAAGATGCTGGTTTGTAAAATTATCTGATGTAAGGTTATTTGAAAGTGTGGGCAATTATGCAAAAGTATTTTTCTCCACCAACAAACCACTCATTTTAAAATCACTGAATGCACTGGAAGAAAGGCTAGATGACCATGTATTTTTCAGGGCAAACCGAAAACATATTGTAAACCTTCGTATGATAGATAAAGTTGAACCTTATTTTAACGGCGGATTGCTGCTTGATTTGAAAGGTGGCGAAAAAATTGAAGTCAGCAGAAGGCAGGCCGTTAAGTTTAAGGAAATGATGAGCCTCTAAGAATGGATAATGTTTAAATGAATAATGTATAATAATATTTAATGAAAAGAATAATCTTAATCCAGGTGCTGTTGATTAGCAGCACTTTTTCATTTGCACAATCTATTGATAACATTATTGATATAGCAGAAGCCACACGTATTGTAAAGCATCTGGCTGATGATGAAATGAAAGGCCGTAAAACATTCAGCCCAACCATAGACAAAGCCGCAGCTTTTATTGCAGCAGAATTTAAGAAATCGAACCTCGATTTTTTCCCGGGTTCAACAGATTTTCTTCAGACATTTTCCTTAACCAGGACTAAATTTTTAGCTGCTTCCGGTACAATAAATGATACTCAAATTTTGGAGAATAATATTATTGCCATAACAACCGAACCACTGCTGAAGATCAATGAACAGTCCGGTTATGAACTGATCAGCTTTGATACTTCTGTAAAACTGATTGCAGAAGCAGGCAGGTTAATAAAAGAAAAGAAAAATTATATCGTGCTGGTAAATAGTTTTCATTCAACTAATTTCGGCAGGCTTAAACGCTTTAAACGGGATAATTTTAAAACAGCCCACAACGTGATCTTTGTTTTGCATGATGAAACTCCTGCCAGGTATAATTTTGAGATCAAACATGAGGTTACTTCTACCACTCTTTCAAATGTTGTTGCTGTTTTGCCGGGCAAGACAAAAAAAGATGAATATGTAATTTTTTCAGCCCATTATGATCATTTGGGCACCGGCAAACCAGATGCACAAATGGATTCCATTTACAATGGCGCCAATGATGACGCTTCCGGTACAGCTGCAATGATCATGCTGGCTGATTATTTCAGTAAAATAAATAATAATGAACGGACCATCATTTTTGCAGCATTCACAGCTGAAGAGATCGGTGGCTATGGCAGCCGCTATTTCAGCAACCAGTTAAATTCAGATAAAATCGTTGCCATGTTCAATATAGAAATGATTGGAACAGAAAGCAAATGGGGTACGAACAGCGCTTACATCACAGGCTATGACAAATCTGATTTTGGAAAAATATTACAGGCAAACCTGGCAGGTTCTGTGTTTCATTTTGAACCGGATCCTTATCCAAAACAAAACCTGTTTTACCGGTCAGACAATGCAACCCTGGCAGCATTAGGCGTTCCTGCCCATACCATCAGCACTTCAAAAATGGATACTGAAAAATATTATCATACCCTGGATGATGAAATTGAAACACTGGACATGAAGAATATGGCTGAAATTATCAAGGCCATTGCTATCAGCAGCAGCACGATTTTAAGCGGAAAAGATACACCTGCAAGGGTTGTGAAAAGTGAATAACTTTGCTATCTAAAAAAATGTATGATGTATGATGTATGATGTATGATGTATGATGTATGATTTATGATGTATGATTTAAGAACCACGAACTTCAAACATCAAACCTCAAACCTCAAACTACAACTTTCACCGGCACAGATTTTATTGCTGCCGCAATTTCTTTTATCAGTGAAGCATCTTTTTCAATAGCATTGCCAACAACAATCACATCGGCACCTGCTTTGCAATTGAGGTAAGCTTTTTCAGGGTTTGTGATCCCGCCACCAATGATCAAAGGAATATCGATACAACCGGCAACTTTTTCAATCATAGATTCTGAAATGGCTCTTTTGGCACCACTGCCGGCATCCATATAAATGAGCTTCATACCAAGCATTTCACCGGCCATAGCCGTACACATGGCAATCTCATTTTTATCTGAAGGTAGCGGGCTTGCATTGCTGATGTAAGAAACCGTAGTAGGTGCTCCACCATCAATGACCATATAACCGGTTGGCATTATTTCCAGGCCGCTTTGTTTAACAACGGGAGCAGATATAACATGCTGGCCGATCAGTAACTCCGGGTTGCGGCCACTGATCAAAGAAAGGTATAATAATGCATCTGCATATTTACTTACCTGCGATGGGCTTCCGGGAAAAAGTATCACCGGAATATTGCAGTTCTTTTTTATAAGCTGAACAGCTTCATCCAGGTAATTGGAGATCACCAGGCTTCCTCCAACAAGAAAATAATCAACACCTGCTTCCACAGCAAGTGAAACAAGTTCATCCAGGTTGCTATCATTAACCTTATCCGGATCAACAAGAACAGCAAATGACTTTTTATGCTGTCTTTTTCGTTCAGTGAGTGAATGATAGATCCCTTTCAACATATTATTGGCTCGTTTCATGCAAAAATGTAAAATTTTTCGTTCTTACCGAAATATTAACCTTACTAATAGGTTTAAACGCATCAATTTCCATGCTTTTATTGGTAATTTTACACTGATGACCGATATATCAAGGGAAATAAAGTATAAAACGGCCAGAAGTGGCGGCAAAGGTGGACAGCATGTAAACAAAGTGGAAACCATGGTGGAGGGTTTTTGGAATGTAAACGCATCTGAATTTTTCAGCATAGAAGAAAAAGAAAGGATACACATTTCATTAAAAAACAAGATCAATTCGGAAGGATTTTTGATAGTTAAAAGCCAGGCGGCAAGAACACAATTGTCGAATAAGGAACTGGTGCTAAAAAAAATGATGGCCTTGATTGAAAAGGCGCTCATTGTGAAGAAAAAGAGAAAGCCAACCAAAGCAACAAAGGCATCAAAAGAAAAAAGAATTGAGTCAAAAAAGATTAATGCAGATATTAAAAAAGGAAGAAAAAAAATCAATATAGATGAATAGTATCTTTATTAAAAAATATTGGTTTTTATGGAATTCATTTGCTGTATCATTAATTATAATGATGATAGCAACTTCATTTACATTGAACAATGTACCTGGTGCGGCCAATGGAACTTTAAAAATACGATTCATTAATACAGCCAATGGCAAACCGGTTGTTTTAAGAGATTCCGTTTACAGCAATGTTTTCAGGGAACAATACCAGATCAACAAACTGAAATACTATATCAGTAATGTTTCAAT
>JAGPDJ010000341.1 GCA_018057635.1 Ferruginibacter sp.
GGATAGTTTTGCATTAAACTATAGGATTTTGGAATCTCTAAGTCAATTTGCTGAATGCCCACACTTTGAGTATACTTTATTGTAGCAAAATCTTGACCAGTTCCAATCCCTGTGCTGGCACCTGTAACATAAATTTTTCCGCTGCCATCTAAAACCAATGAATTACCTTTGTCAAGCCCATTTCCGGGAGGACCGTTATATCTGGTTGTCCACTGTTCCACGCCAGAAGAGTTATACATAATTGTGGCAATATCGTTGCTTGTACCGCTTCCGGCGCTTGCGCCTGTAATGTATGTATTACCTAATGTATCTATCGCCAATGAATAAGCTATATCTGCGGTGTTGCCGGGTCCATTATAAGTTGCAACCCATTGCTGCACACCTGATGGATTGTATTTTATTGTCGCGTAATCAATACCGGTTCCGGTACTTGTACTATATCCGGTAACATATACATTGCCAAAATTATCTACTGCTAATGAATAAGCATCGTCATTTGAGTTACCTGAACCGTTATATCTTGTTACCCATTGCTGCACGCCGGTTGAATTATATTTTATTGTGGCAAAATCGCTGCCTGAACCGGATCCCACGCTGGATCCTGTAACATAAACATTTCCTGAAACGTCTATATCAATTGAAAATACACCGTCTCTTCCGGTACCTGCTCCCGGACTCGTATATGTGGATACCCACTGTTGAACACCGGACGAATTATACTTTACAGTGGCATAATCATATCCGGTACCACTTAAACCAACTTCACCTGCAACATATACATTTCCTGCTGCATCCACTTTGATTGTTCTTGCATTATCATGAACATTTCCGGGACCTGTATATCTTGAAGCCCACTGCTGAACACCTGAGGAGTTATATTTTACAGTTGCAAAATCACTTGCTCCGCCGCTGCCGCCGCTATATCCCGTTATATAAATATTATTAGATCCATCTATAACGATAGCGGCTGCGCCGTCATTTCCATTGCCCGGACCGTTATAATTTACTGTCCATTGCTGAACACCTGCTGAATTATATTTTATCGTTACATAGTCTGATGAAATGCTGGTTACATAGCTCATCCCGGTAACATATACATTTCCCGCATTATCAACAACTATTCCCCGTGCTTCATCTAAATCGTTTCCAGGTCCATTGTAAGTAGCAACCCATTGCTGAACACCTGAAGGATTGTATTTTATAGTTACATAGTCTGTGTTGTTAGTGGAGACCGTACTGTAACCGGCCACATATACATTACCTGAATTATCTAAAACAATGTCAGTAGCATTATCAATATTATTGCCGGCTCCGGTATAATTACTTATCCAATCCTGAGTATACTGCGCACTGGTTTTGACCGAAAGAATGAATAATGATATTGAGAGAATAAAAATCTTTAATGTTGCTTTCATTTATATCTCCTTTGAAATAATTTGGAAAAATTTAATCCCCCAAAACCCATAAGTTAGATGAGTTTGTGGCTAAACAATACCCAATGAAGTGATATGGAAGAATTGGGGGAAGATTAACAAAAAACCGGGAAAATTCAAAAACTGAATATTGATTAGCCAATGTGATAAACATACTTTATGGCTTCGGATATTCAAAAGAAAAATATCCCTGATTTAGAAAATTTCATTCCGTGATTATGAATTTTTTGCCGATTGCGGGAAGCATTCAGCATTTAGAAGATGTTTTTTTTAGAAAATTTTGGGTGATCTTAGCTATTGGACATGGCTGTCCACTCTGCTTTTATAAAAGTGATATTTATACCCTTTTTCTGTATTTTTGTATAACTTTTAAATCCGGGATAGATCTAAAATATTGAAAAATACAAAGCTAATAAAGTTACTGCAAACTTTTTCAAATTCAGAAATGAAGAAATTCAAGGATTTCGTTATGTCTCCTTACTATAATAAGAATAAAAATGTAATACGGTTATACGAGGTTCTGAATAAACATCACCCTGATTTTGATTCTAAAAACTTCACAGATGAAAATATTTACACGGCTGTTTTTGGGAAGGGAGAGTTTGAATACTTTAAGATTAAGAATATATCATCAGATCTTTATAACCTTGCGGAAGAATTCCTGAAACAGGTCCCGAATCCCGCAACTGAGTTTTTAGGTGAGTTTAATCTGATTGTACAGTTAAGGCTGCGCAAACAATTTAATCTGCATAAAAAAATGGTGCTTAGCCTGCAGGAAGAATTTAAAAAAAATAAGTTCAAAGGCAGCGAATTCTTATATGATAACTACCTCCTTACCCGTGAAAATCAGCTTGTTGAATTGTTCGAAAGGCCAAGCAGTGTATCGGGTATACTCAGCGAATTTGACAGCTATTACGAATACTTCATGTTCCACTTACTGCAGTATTACAACCTGTTGATCCATATTGGCAAGGAAAACAATGTAAAGATCGATATCAAAATGATGGATGAAGTATTAACTTACCTTGAAAAGGGTCCCGTGAGCGATCACCCGACAACCCTTTCTTATCAATACCTGATTTTATTAAAAATGAAAGGCGGCGATCATTATTATTTTACTTTAAAAGATCATTACTTCAACAATTTCGATAAAATGAATGCTGCGGACGCATACCGCGCGCACATGCATATGTTTGGTTACTGCGCAGATATGTATAATTTTAAGGGTGACCGAAGGTTTGTGAATGAAGGATATGAACTTTACAAGCACTCATATCTTAACGGCAGAGTTACCTCAGGTGTGCTTCTGTACCCTGATTTTGTAAATTTTATAAAAGTATTTTCCAGGGCGTCTGATACCGCTCTTGCACGAAAATTCATTTCTGACTATTCTTCCCAGCTTCCTGCTGACCAGTACGATAACTCCATCAATTTTTCAATTGCTTACATTTATCACCATGAAGGCGAGCTTAAAAACGCATTGAAATATATTTCAATGGTAAATTTTCCGCTTGCAATAATGAAAGTACAGGTGAAAATTTTGCAGGTGCAGCTCAACTTCCAGCTTGGTTATTTCGAAGAAACCAGAAGTCTTGTGGATTCATTCAAAAAATCTCTGGTCAAAGAAGAAGTAATATCTGAGCTATACACAAATTCGATCATAGGGTTTTTAAAAGCAGTGATCGCGCTGATAACTATAAAGGAAGAAACTGATACTTCAAAAAAGCGATTTGAGTTAGAAAGATTAAAAGAAAACATTGAAACAACACAGCCTAATCATTTTGGAATTAAGTTCTGGCTTGAAGACAGGCTGAAAGAGATTTGAAAAAAACAAAAAAGGAGCTAAATAGCTCCTTTTGAGGTTACAACTTTTACGCAGCACGGAAATTAACTAAGCTTGTTAACCTTGCGGGTAAGCTTTGATTTCTTGTTGGCTGCATTATTCTTGTGAATAATGCCTTTGACTGCTGCTCTATCAAGAACTTTCACAGCTTTTTTCAGCTCTTTTTCAGCTTCATCCTTCTTCTTCGCAGAAGTTACATTTTTCAATGCGGATTTGATCT
>JAGPDJ010000342.1 GCA_018057635.1 Ferruginibacter sp.
GGCGAAACGAACAACTCGTTAAGTCGATTACAGAAATGGGTTTCACAACTACTACCCGGCTCCAGGAAAAAGCAATACCTGTATTGCTATCCGGCACAACAGATTTTGTGGGGCTTGCCCAAACCGGCACTGGTAAAACAGCCGCATTTGGTTTGCCATTGATCCAGCTGATCAACCCTGCAGATAAATTCCCCCAGGCATTGATCGTTTGCCCTACCAGGGAACTTTGTTTACAGATCACCAATGACCTGCTGGTTTATAAAAAGAATTCAAAAGGAGTAAACACAGAAGCTGTTTATGGCGGTGCTTCCATTACCATGCAGATCAGAAACCTGAGGCAGGGTGTACAAATTGTAATAGCTACTCCAGGCAGGCTCATAGACCTGATAGAACGTAAAGCCATTGACCTTCAAAAAGTAAAATATGTGGTATTGGATGAAGCCGATGAAATGCTTAACATGGGATTCAGGGATGATATTGATTTTGTGCTGAAGAATACTGTAAACCGTGAAAGCATTTGGTTATTCAGTGCCACAATGCCACCGGAAGTTAGGGCTATTTCCAAAAATTTCATGGAGAACCCTAAAGAAGTAACGGTAGGAAAAAAGAACAGCGGAAATGTAAATATAGATCACCAGTATTTCGTTTCACCTGCGCACCAGCGTTATGAAACATTAAAAAGGCTGATAGATTTTAACCCCGGAATGTATGGGATCATTTTCGTGAGAACCAAAGCTGGCGCCCAGGATGTTTCAGAAAGACTTTCTAAAGCCGGTTATGAAATTGAAGCCCTTCATGGAGATCTTACGCAACAACAACGCGACAGGGTTATGGGACGCTTCAGAAGCAAATCACTGCAATTGCTGATAGCAACTGATGTGGCTGCCAGGGGTATTGACGTTGATGGTATTACCCATGTAATAAATTTCGAACTTCCGGATGATATGGAAGTGTATACACACCGAAGCGGCCGTACAGCCAGGGCAGGTAAAAGCGGGATATCTATCTCGATCTGCCATACCAGGGAAGTATTCAAGATTAAACAACTGGAAAAAATGATCAATGCCCAGTTTCACAAACTGGATATACCAAGTGGTAAAGATGTATGCCGCAAACAGTTCTTTCATTTCATGGATAAACTGATTCAGACAGATATTTCACACGGTGATTATGAAACTTATTTGCCCGACCTGATGAAAAAATTTGAAAATGTTAGCAAAGAAGAAGTTTTGCAAAGGGTTGCTGCACTTGAATTTGACCACTTCCTGAAATATTATGAAAATGCTGAAGACCTGAATGCAAAAGACAGCGGGCGCCGAGATCGGTTTGACTCCGGTTCAAGAGATGGTGCTCCTTCAAGAGATAACGGAAGCAGAAGAGAACGCAGTTTCAATACCAGGGATAATGGTTATACCAGGCTATTTATAAACCTGGGAACAAAAGATGGTTTTTACAAGGCAAGTTTCCTGCAATTCATTTTAGATGAAAGCAATCTTAACAAAGAAGTGCTGGGTAAAATAGACATGCGTGATATGAACAGCTGGGTTGAAATTGACAAGGCTGAAGCCGGCAAAATGATCAAAGCGATTGATGGTAAACGTTATAATAACCGCACTGTGCGAATGAATGAGGCTGATGGCGGTTTTAAAAGAGCCGGTGAAGAAGGCGGTGGTGGTGGCCGTAGTGACCGTTCTGAAGGAAGGAAAAGAACGTATGCTCCTAAGAAATATTAATACAATATTTATACAGGTTTTTTAATATCTAAAAAGGGATGATGAATAATAACCTTAAGGTTACTGGTATTCATCATCCCTTTTTCTTTGTTGGGTAATTAAACCAGTTCAATCACTGTTATCTCCGGCATGATTCCTAACCTTCCCGGGTAACCGATAAAACCAAAACCCCTGTTGACATATAATTTTTGATTTTTATCTTCGTATAACCCGGCCCATTGCCTGTACATATATTGTACCGGGCTCCATTTAAACCCGGGCAATTCAACTCCAAACTGCATACCGTGGGTATGGCCGCTGAGCATCAGGTCAATATCTTTGTAAGTAGTCTTCACTTCGGCTTCCCAATGACTTGGGTCGTGGCTTAGCAGGATCTTAAAAGGGTAATGATGTGTATCGGCATGCGCCAGGTCCATACGTCCATGCTTGGGAAACCTCGCCTTGGCACTCCAGTTTTCAATACCCAATAGCGCAATTTTTTCATTGTTCTTTTCCAAAACAACATGTTCATTCATCAATAATCGCCAGCCCATAGATGCATGTATTTTTTTCAGGCTTTCCAGGTTTTCTTCTTTTGACAATCCTTCATGTGGCCATTGTACATAATCGCCATAATCATGATTCCCCAATGTGGAATAAACTCCCATTGGAGCTTGCAACTTTTCAAATATATCCATGAAGTCATGCATTTCAGATGCACGGTCATTTACCAGGTCACCGGTAAATAATATCAGATCTGCCTGTTCTTTCATGATCAGGTTAATGCCACGTTCAACAGCTTTTTTATTCATGAAACTGCCACTGTGAATATCACTGATGTGAATGATCTTCATCCCCCTGAAAGATTGCGGTAAATTCTCAAAATTAAGTTGCAGTCTTTTTGTCTGGTAATTGTATTTGTTGCTGTATCCATAAAGCAAACCACCGAATAAAGTACTGCCGGCAGCAACACCCATCCAGCTTAAAAATGCCGATCGGCTGATGCCCTCAGATTGAATGCCAGGTGATGCCGAATTGTTATTGAAAATTTTTCCTGATGCCCATTGGATTGCTCTCCTGATATCGTCTGCCAGGAAAAAAGCGATACCCGTAAGCTTTGCCAAAAATAGCCCGATAATCGTGGCAAATAAAAAAGTGCGGACTTTTTTACCCAATAAATCCGGGCTGCTATAAACGAACAAAATAAAACCTGCGATGGTTAAAATTACAATACCCCAATAAACGGCGTTAACAATCAGTTTAACTTTGGGAGAAGCAGTATTTGTAATCGTTTTTATGGCCTGGAAAAAGTATGAATCCAGTAACAGCATAAAAACAATGAAGATAAGAACACCAAGAGGTGTACGCATAATGATATCTTTTAATTTTTAAAAATTTATAAACTCATTCAACTGGTTGTTTATGGCACGTAATGTTCCGGCATCGGATATCTGTTCATGTTCGCCGATCATTTTATCTACAACGCTTACTGGTAAACGGTTTGGGTGAACAAGCATTTTCATGTGAAGCAGTGTACCGGTTAAATGTTCCATCCCCCTCAGATTTCCGGCCCTTCCGGTAGAAACTCCTGTAAGCAATACTTTTTTATGATGCCATGCTTTGCTTACATCTGAATTATCAATCATTAATTTCAATATCCCCGGGTAAGATCCGTTGTATTCCGGCATGATGATTATGAACTTATCTGATGGTTCCAGGTAATCTTTCTCCATTTTCCGGAACATGTCGTTCCTTTCGGCCACATTT
>JAGPDJ010000344.1 GCA_018057635.1 Ferruginibacter sp.
TAGAATCTATAAACAAAGCGATGGATTGCCTGGAAAAGGCACTGGAAGTTTATCCCGGAAAAAAATAATACTAAATAAATATTACAATGAAAATGCGCTTCGGTTTGAGGCGCATTTTTTATTATTGTGATACTGAGTGATAGCGAAGTATCTACCTGTCAGTAATGTCATGCTGAACGTTAGTGAAGCATCTGCCTGTCTGTATTGTCATGCTGAGTGATAGCGAAGCATCTGCCAGTTAGAACTGTCATGCTGAACGATAGTGATGCATCTACCAAACAGTTGTACTAAAACCAACAGATCCCTCGCTAACGCTCGGGATGACAACAAACATAAACCGTATCAAACCTATAAACATGAAAACATTAGGCGGACATAATTATTTTGTCTATATAGTAACCAATAAAAATAAAACGGTGTTATACACTGGTGTAACCAATAATTTACAAAAGAGATTGTATGAACATGAAGAAAATTCAAAACCATTTCGTCACAAATCATTTGCCGGGCAATACAATGCTTACTTCCTTTTATACTATGAACGTTTTGAATATATTGATCATGCAATTGCCAGGGAAAAAGAAATAAAAGGTTGGAGAAGGAGTAAGAAAGAAAATCTAATAAATGCTGAAAATCACGGATGGAAATTTTTAAATGATGAAATTTAGCTGTCATGCTGATCGATAGCGAAGCATCTGCTTGTTGGTACCGTCATGCTGAACGATAGTGAAGCATCTGCCTGTCTGTTGTGTCATGCTGAGCGATAGCGAAGTATCTGCCAAACAGTTGTACTAAACCCAAGAGATCCCTCGCTATCGCTCGGGATGACAGTAAATATGAACTATCACTTCCCCCCCGGCGGGCAATGCTCCTTTAAATATTTTGTATAAAGCATTGATAAATGCTCACTCGTTCCCGCTCCTTCACTAATATTGTGGGTACGGTTTGGATAAGCCATCAACTGAAATTGCTTTTTGTATTTGATCAGTTCATTTATTAATTGTTCTGCATTGCTGTAATGCACATTGTCGTCACCGGTACCATGTATATACAATAAATTTCCTTTCAGACCCTGAACATGGGTGATCGGTGAATTTTTTATAAATGCATCCCTGTTTTCCTGTGGCAATCCCATATACCTTTCCTGGTAAATATTATCGTAGTTCAACTGGTTTGCAACTGCTGCAATAGAAATGCCTGTCTTAAAAATTTCGGGATACCGGAACATCAGGTGTAAGGTTGATGAACCACCACCACTCCAACCCCATACAGCCACCCTGTCTTTATCAATATATGGATTTTGTAAAATCTTTTTAAAACCCATAGCCATGTCGCGGATATTCACATCACCTATCTTCTGGTAAATAGATTTGCGCCAGGCCGCACCTTTTAAAGCAGGTGTTCCCCTGTTATCAATAGCTACTTGTATATATCCATCAGCATTGATATCACCGGCATATAAAAAATTGGTATGGTTGCCATAAACATCATCAATGGTTGTTGAAGCCGGTTCTCCGTAAACATAAAAAACAACCGGGTACTTTTTAGATGGATCAAAATTTTTAGGCTTGTTCATCCAGGCATCTAAAATGATATTATCTTCTGTGGTGATCTTAAAATATTCAACATTCATATTTGGGTCGGTCTTAATAGATGATGAAATACTCTTTGAAGCATTCAAAGGTTTATTTTCTGGAAAACCGATCCATTCATTTACTGACGGTGTATTGTAGTTACTGAAACTGTGCAGGGCAATCTTTGCACCCGGTGAAATGGAGTAATCATGTGTACCCTTAAGATTATCGTCACTTAATAATTCGGGATCTGTGGGCGACTTTTTTGCTAACCTGTTCTTAGCGTCTGTGATGATTGAATATTTACTGTCAATTTTAACCCTGTACAGGTATGACTGAGTGGCATTTTCGGGTGATGCACTGAAATAAATGTAACTGTTCTTTTCATCTATCGCTTTAATTTCACCGATGTCGTAATTGCCATTTGTAAGCAACGTGACTGTTTTACCATCCCTGCTTATTTTGTAGATATGACGCCAGCCGTCTTTTTCACTTACCCATAAAAAATCCTGTCCTTTATTGATCCAGTTCCAACCTGCCGGGTTACCGGTATTCATATCCACCCATGCTTCGTCATTCTCTGCCCAGAAAGTACGGGAACTGCCATCTTTTGAATTGCAATAGATCAGTTTACTTTCCTGCTGTTTCCTGTCTAACTGCTGAATGACCAGTTCATTGTTACCACTCCATTCCATCCTTGGAATATAATGTTGTTGTGGGTCTCCGTCAATATTCATCCAGCGTATAAAACCATTAGACAAAGCAATCACACCTATGCGTACCGGTGATGGCGCTTCACCAACTTTGGGATACTCTACCGGAATCACTTTTGAATAAACAGAATCAGTTGTATTCAACATATAATAATCACGGATCTTGTTTGCATCAACCTGCCAGAATGCGATCTGGTTCCCTTCCGGGCTCCAGCGAAAACCATCCCTGCAACCAAACTCTTCTTCATAAACCCAGTCGAAAGTTCCGTTTATCATTTTCCTTGTTCCATCATTGGTGAGTTTCCTGATAAGTCCGCTATTAATATCTTCTGTATAAATATTATGTTCGCTTACATACGCCACATTTTTGCCATCGGGAGAAAATTTTGCAAACATCAGTGATTGGGATAAAAGACCTTTACCCAGCTTTTTTAACTGGTTATTGGTAAGATCCAAAATCCAGTAATCTCCCTTTGTTTTATAACGCCAAACCTTAGCTGTATTAGTAAACAACAGCATTTTTGTAAAATCAGTACTGTAATCAAATGATTGCGGATAAATGGCATTTTCCCCCGAAGGAGTAAGTTGTTCTTTTTTTACAACAATTGTTTCTGCATCAGTTTTAGGGTCAATACGTACAATATTCCCATCTTTGAATTTTGTATAGGCAAGTCCATCTGCAGTCCAGTTTATGCGCCTTTGCTGTGCATGAACGATTTGCAAAGTGGTAAATAAAACGACCAGTAAAATTTTTATACGCAGATTCATAAGAATAATGTTTTATTACCTAAAAATAAGCAAATACAGGCTGTATTCATTACCATTGCTGTAAAAAGAACTTTAATTTTGTCTTTCAAACTGTTGAATGGAAAAAGAAAAAATAAGGCTGGATAAATACTTGTGGGCAATCAGGTTGTTTAAAACAAGGAGCCAGGCCGCAGAAGCATGTGAAAAGAACAAAGTAAAATACAATGGAAATAATGCCAAAGCGGCGAAATCAGTTTCAGTAAATGACGAATATGAAGTAAAAACGGAGAATAAAAAATGGCTAATAAAAGTAACAGGCTTGTTAAGCAACCGGGTTCAGTTTAGTGAAGCCGTAAAATATTACCTGGATATTACCCCTGCAGAAGAAGTAGAAAGGATCAAATTTCAATCTGCTGTTTTCCATACCGGT
>JAGPDJ010000343.1 GCA_018057635.1 Ferruginibacter sp.
GGCCAATATTGGTTGTTAATCTTGAGCCACATACTTCTTCATAAATTTCATAGATCAGCTCACGATACTGCATTACGTATAAGAACCCGGTGTATGCACCAGAATCAACACCTATTACCGAATTGCAGATCAGGTGATCAGATATCCGGGCGAGTTCCATGATGATGATACGGAGGTAGTCGACCCTTTTGGGAATTTTTACATTCAGTAATTTTTCGCAGGTAATATGCCAACCCATATTATTGATGGGAGAAGAACAGTAATTCAACCTGTCTGTTAATGGTGTTATCTGGTATAAGGGCCTGCGTTCTGCAATTTTTTCAAAGGCACGGTGGATATATCCAACCGTGGAAGTTGCTTTCAATATTCGCTCTCCATCCATTTCCAGTATATTCTGGAACACACCATGTGTGGCCGGGTGTGTTGGACCCAGGTTTAAAGTGGTGGTCTGTTTTTCTATCGAACCTTCCGGTAAAACAATATGGTCGCTCATAATTAAATCAAAAAGTTATAAGTCAAAAACAAAAGGCGTTTCCTAAAAATCAGGATTCACTTTTGCCTTTTATTTTTTATCTGCCAAACATTTCATCATCTTTATCAATCCTTGTCTGATCTTCCAGCGGATATTCTTTTCTCAATGGGAAATAATCCATTTCTTCTACATTTAATATCCTGATCAGGTTGGGATGCCCAATAAAATTCACCCCAAAAAAATCGTAAGTCTCTCTTTCCATAAAATTTGCAGATCTGAATAATGCAGTTACACTAAACACATCAGGTTGTTTTATATCTGTAAAAACCTTCAATCTCAATCGTATGTTATCTTCCAGGTTGTGTAAATGATAAACAACCGCCAGTTCAGCGCCCATATTATCGGGGTAATGAATAGCCATCAGATCAGTAAGAAACCTGAATTTCAATTCGGCATCATCGTATAAAAACTGTAATACTTTTAGATTGTTCTCTTTTGGAGCAGTAAAAGTAAGCATGCCATAAGGCTCCTCCCAATTCGTGAGTGTATCGCCAAATTTTTCGGTAAGTTTTTGCTTTACTGTTTCGTTCGTTAAAGACATCCTGCTTTTAGCTTTAAACCATTAGCAAAATCAGCTAATTTATTATAAAATAAGCACCTGGCTGAACGCCACTGCTTTTATTGTATCCCGTAACTCTGTAACAGATCTTTATACTGATCGCTATACCTTCTTCTTAAACCTTCTGCATTCACCAGGTCCTGTATTTTCAAAAAGCCATCGAGGATCGCTTCAGGCCTCGGCGGGCAACCCGGTACATATACATCCACTGGTATAACCTGGTCAATACCCTGAAGTACAGAATAAGTATCAAAAATACCGCCGCTGCTTGCACAGGCTCCAACAGAAAGAACCCAGCGTGGCTCAGCCATCTGCAGGTACACCTGCCTTAAAACCGGGCCCATTTTTTTTGAAATAGTACCCATCACCATCAGCAGATCGCATTGGCGGGGAGAAAAACTCATCCGTTCTGCACCAAACCTGGCCAGGTCGTAATGACTGGCTGCAGTAGCCATGAATTCAATACCACAACAGGAGGTAGCAAATGGCAAAGGCCATATTGAATTTTTCCGGGCAAGGCTTACAACTTTTTCAAAATTTGTTGCCATAAATCCTTCACCCATATATCCTTCAGGAATACCTTCAAACTTAGTAGTTGTATTAAACTGGACCGGACGTGACATATCAATTATTTGATTTGGAAATTTGGAAATGATAACACTTATAATACTTTAATGTTGCATTACACTTTCATATTTTCAAATTGATTAATTTTCAAATTATTATTCTTCCCATTTAAGGGCACCTTTCTTAAATATATAAATAAAACCAGTTATAAATAAACCAACAAAAAGAACTACTGCTTTAAAACCTTCCCAGCCCAGTTCCCTGAAATTAACTGCATAAGGATAAAAGAAGATCACTTCCACATCAAACAAAACAAAGAGAATTGCAACCAGGAAATACTTGATAGCCATTGGCTGGCGTGCATTTCCTTTAATTTCGATGCCACTTTCAAAATTCTGTAGTTTATCGGAAGTAATACGTTTAGGTCCGAGGAAATTTGAACCGATGATGATCGTTACGATCAGCCCGATGGCAAAAATAGCCTGCAAAGCAATGGGCAGGTAATTTTCAGCATTGTTTAGATTAGCCTGGAGCAGGAAAAAATCCATAATTATCAGTTATTTATAACAAAAGCAAAAATAACGCAGTAATAGTAATATACAATGATGAAAAAAATAATTTAATAAATAAAGCCCCATTGTTTAAACAATGGGGCTTTGAAAAATATTATATAAAATTAAATTTATTTGGGTGTAGCTGGTGCTTTTGGAGAAGCCGGCGCTTTAGGTTTTGTTGCTGGTTGCTTTTTAGGCTGTACTTTGGGGTCATTTTTTGAAATAAAATCCCTGTTAGATATTAATTGTGTATCTGTTGGGTCTAATGCAATGGCTTTATCAACATAGATCAGTGCTGAATCCTGCCTTTTCTGAACATTATAATAATATTCAATGAAGTATTTATAAGATCCTACCAATTGGGCCTTTACTTTTTCTTTGTCAACTGAAGCTTCACCAATCCTGATTGTATTCATATATGGAGCAACAGCCAAACCCTGTGCCCCCGTTGAATCAATAGCAGCATAAGACTTACTCACCATATAATATCCAAAAATATCTTCAGGGAATTTATTGATATATTTATTGAAAATCTGGATAGCCGAATCAAAAGAATTCCCCCTGAAATAACTATAACCGGAATTATACAGGTCAACTTTTCCAAAATCACTCTTTACATCCAGTATCCTGGTGTACCACTTAGCAGCCTGTAAGTAATCTTTCTGGCCTTCATAAACCAGGGCCATTGTTTTAAGGTATTTCACTTTATTTACTACTATACTATCAAGCAGTACTGCTTTCTCTGTCAATTCGCCTGCAGTGGCTTCGTTTCCGGGGAATTTCAGGATAACAGCAGCATAAGTTGAATAATCACCACCACCGATTTTTTCAGGAACCTGCTTTTTAAAGTATTCTTCAAATGAATTTTTCTCATTTACAGAATCTTTCAGTTTACTGTAAGCATAAGCTTTTAAACCAAACAGGTTCGGATAAGGATTTGTACCACCTGCCGCTATACATTCATCAGCTTTGGAAATTGCCTCGTTAAACAAACCCTGTGCATATTTCAGGGAAGCCCTGTAATAGCAAGCTTTTGGATCGTCATCTGAATTAGCGAGCCATTTGTCGAGGAATTCTGCAGACCTGGACACATTGTTTTCATAATAATAATTAAACAAATTATTATAAACAGGTGCATATTTTGGATCCATGGCAATTGCCTCATTAAAATACTTCATATATATCGGTTCCTGCGTAGCACCCTGGGTTTGGTAAACTTTTCCGATCCTGTATTTAGCACGTGCATATGCAG
>JAGPDJ010000345.1 GCA_018057635.1 Ferruginibacter sp.
TGCTATCAAGGGTAACAGCGCCAGGTTTGGAGAAGACCTGAAGCCTGGAACTTATTTGCTGGAAGTGAGGCAGGGGAATGAGAAGCAGGTATTGAAGGTTATAAAATTGTAGTAAAACCTTGTTTTTATTTTGGCCTTTCTCTTTTAGAGAAGGGCCTTTTTTTGTATTGTAAGGTTAACAGGATAGTGATGTTGTTCATCTTTCTTATTCCTTATTTCCAAAGAGGCCCATAATTCAATGGATAGAATAGAAGTTTCCTAGTTCATTTCTGCCGTAAAATTTTCCGTATTTGAAAGATGTGTATTTTTTTTAATTTTTAGGTTGTAGATCAAAATTTACCATCCAGTGAATTCCAAATTTATCGGTAAACATACCAAAATAGGATCCCCAAAATGTTTGGTTCATTGGCATTGTTATTTGACCACCTGCTGAAAGTCCGTTAAAAAGTTTGTCAGCTTCATCTTTACTTGCTGCATGAATTGATATTGAATAATTGTTGCCTTCTTTAAAGTGCGAAGCCCACTCACCAGCCGTATCACTTCCCATCAAACTTGTTTCTTTACTTATTGGTAAGGAAACGTGCATTATTTTATTTCCATCCGCTTCACTCATCTGTTTACAATTTTCATCATCTTGAGGCATGTCTTTAAATTTACCTACATAAGGAAATTCTCCACCGAAAACCGATTTGTAAAAATTGAAGGCTTCTTCACATTTTCCGTTAAAGGTTAAGTATACATTTACTGTTGCCATGCGTATTAAAATTTATTTGTTGTGTTAATATAAAGGGATTGACTAAAAGTACTAAAAAAATTAAAATTTATTCTGAATAATTTTCATTATTTAACTCACAGAAAATGGGAAGGATTCAATATTGCAAGCAGTTATATTGATTTATATTACCTCATTTCAGATAAACTAAAATCCGGTTCTTGATTTGCCATGATTAACAGAAAACTGGATACCATATTTAATTTTTCATTCCTTTGATTTGATCATAGTAAGCAACATTTTGTAAGGGGACAATGCTTTAACAGCATGGGGTTCATTGGCTGGTAAGGTAACCATTTCCCCCTTTTTCAATATTTGTTCATTTCCCGAAATGGTAATTTTTGCTTCTCCATCTACAACATATACGAGTGCTTCAAAGGGTGCTGTATGTTCACTAAGGCCCTGGCCGGTATCAAAAGCAAACAACGTTACGGTGCCGGTCTTTTTGCCAATGATCGTCTTGCTTACTACCGATCCTTCCTGGTAAGCAATTAAATTTTCAAGATTTATTTTTTCTGATGCTGATTTACTGATTTCTATGTTCTCTGCTGTCATAATATACTTTTTATTTGATTTCTATTGATTAGAAACCAATGTACATTTCAAAACTAGTTGTAAGCAGGCAGTAATAATATGATTACAATTATAAAATAAGCAGACATAAGTATTATTAAAATATTACACGCTATCCGGAAAGCATTTTTTAAATTTAGGTTTATAATATTCCTTACAAATCGGTTGCAAACAAAATTCTACATACCACATTTACTTTTACAGGAATTTGTTAACTGTATTATGGTTGTACATGCAGAAGTAAATACTGCTGCGGGACCGGTTATTTGTCCCTATCCGCCAACCCCTCAGAACTCACTTTTCTTTTATATTAATGACCAGGTAAGCGTTCAGAAAGATGGCGATACTGGTTTTGTTCTGCAACCACGCAGTGTAATCGTTGGGCCACAGTTGAAAAGAGTCAGCCTGGATATCAATAAAAGCCATAAAGCAGTTAGGGTAGGATTTCATCCCGGTGGCTTACACCGTTTAATGGGAATTTCCCTGGCTGAAATGATCGATGAGAATTATGATGCAACAGATGTTTTTGGCATAGAAATGCAGGAACTGAACAGTAAGCTGCAGGATGCAAAAAACTTTGATGAAATAAAAGAAGTGGTTGAAATATTCCTGCTTGTTAAAGCAAAAAAACTAAAAAGGGCGCTGCCTTTTGATATGGCCATGCTGGAAATGCATCGTTTAAACGGAAACGTTAGCATTGATAAAATAGCTTCCATGGCTTGTCTCAGTTTACGGCAGTTTGAAAGAGTTAGTAAAGACCGAATCGGGTTTTCACCAAAATTATATGCCCGGTTGATCCGGTTTTCCAAAGCCTATCGTTTGCGTGAAAATTTTCCTGCACTAAGCTGGACGAGTATTGCCTATGAGTGTGGCTATTTTGATCAAATGCATTTTATCCGCGATTTTAAACAGTTTGCCGGTATGCTGCCTGGAATTATTGAAAAGGAACTAAAACAGCTGCCTGTAAGGATGCAGGCATCTTTGAAATTATAAATGTCGGTTTTGTACTATTATTTTTTCCGGTAAGTTTCGAGTTTTGTTTAAAATTCAGAAACGATGCAAACACGATCTTTTATTTTCATGCTCTATGTTTTATTACTGGCTAAACCGGTAAATGCACAATCTTTCGATAAGCTACATAATTTACCCGGCTATTCAGTAAAGGTATATTACAGCAATGGTTTTAAAGAGCGGGCAGTCAATTTTGCCATTCGTGCAGACAAGGCAATGGCTTATTACCGGCAAATGCTTGATTTCAGCCCTGCGGTTAATTTGCTGGTACTCGATTCCAGCGACTGGAGCAATTATACTTCCTTTCCTGTTTATGGAATGCCACATTATAAAAATGATAAAACACTGATTGTGGCCGCAGTTGACAATCCTTTCTGGAAAAGTTTTATTCCTCCTTTAGAGAATTTGCCTGCCGAACTAAGATCATCAATACAACAGGTTTATAAAAATGACTATGGAGAAATCAGCATGCAGGCATTTTTCGACTTGCTCGCCCTTCATGAACTGGGCCATGCTTTCCATTTCCAGGGAGGATTAAATATGCAGCGAAAATGGTTGCAGGAATTGTATGTTAATATGTTACTGCATACTTACATAGCAGAAAATGAACCGGCTGCTTTAGCGGCGCTTTCTCTTTTTCCAAACATGGTAGTTGGATCAGGCAGCAAAGAATATAAATATACAAGTCTAAAAGATATTGAAGACAGGTATGATGAAATCGGTAAACAACATCCCAAAAATTATGGTTGGTACCAATGCCGCTGGCATCTGGCAGCAGGAAAAATTTACGATGCCGGAGGAAAACCTGTACCCGGTAAACTGTGGCAGGTTTTAAAAACCAGGCAAGAACATATGAATGATGAAAAATTAGCAGTATTGCTTTCTGCTGTAAATATTACTTTGGGAGATGTAATGAAAAATTGGGATAAGGAAACGAAATGATATGTGTTCTTTAAAAGTAACGCCCCGGCTCTATCCTCCAGAACCAGGGCGTTTGTTATTACTCAACCTCCACCTCATGTTTGCTATAAGATTCTATCAGTTTTTTCTGCACCTCAAAAGGAACGGGTGCATAGGATGAAAATTTCATATTAAAACG
>JAGPDJ010000346.1 GCA_018057635.1 Ferruginibacter sp.
CCAGGTGGTTATTTTCTTTGCCGCATTTAACAGTGCAGGTAATTCATCCATGTAATCCAACACATGCTGTGAATTAAAATCCTGTATAACCGCATCCCTGTTCAATTGAAGGATTTTATCAACAGCCACACTGTTATCCAGCCTGATGCAATCTGCTCCAATACATTCATATTTAAACAATGCTTCGTCCAGTTTCCCTGTTACAATCCCTTTTCTGCCAGGCCTGGTGCGGATATACAACAGCGGTTGTTTTAAAAAAGAAAGTGCAAAAAGTACATCATCAGCAGATTCTGTCAATTCATCTGTAAAAGGAAATATATCTTTTGCCTGCACACCCAGCAATGACATTTTATCTTCAAGTAGCAGGCTGATTTTTGCATCAAGCGCTGGTTTTAAAAAGCCCAGCAATTCAACGGGTTTGTTTTCACACAGGAATATTCCATTCAGGATTTTTTCTTCCATCGTTAAATCCCGAAAAGCTAGTCCTGTCCGGAAATAAACATAACAGAGGGAACTGATTACCTTGCGGTCTTTGGACCCGTATTTTTTATGCAATGCAAAAAAAGCCCTGGCATGAAGTGAAAATGGTTTACCGGCTTTATAACTGCCAATAATTTTTTCTGCAGATGCTATATAAGAATGAAATTTACTCATGTTGAATGAAGCCGCGGGCATAAGCTAACGGCCAGGGCAAACCGCAAATTGAAATTATATTTCCAGCAATGCAGAAACGGGATCTTTTCCAAAAAGCAGCAGTGAAGGATTTTCCAGCAATTCTTTCACTGTAACCAAAAAGCCTACAGATTCCCTGCCATCGATGATGCGGTGATCGTAACTTAAAGCAACATACATCATCGGTTTAATAACAACCTGTCCGTTAACAGCCATGGGCCTTTCAACAATATTGTGCATACCCAGGATAGCACTTTGCGGAATATTGATGATCGGGGTGCTCATCATAGAACCAAATACACCGCCGTTGGTAATGGTGAATGTTCCCCCGCTCATTTCTTCGATGGTAAGTTTATTGTTCTTGGCCTTGGTAGCCAGGTCAAGCACAGCCGCTTCCAATCCGGCCATACCAAGGCTTTCTGCATTCCGGATAACCGGAACCACCAGCCCCTTGGGGGCACTCACTGCAATTGATATATCGCAGTAGTCGTGAAATATGATCTGTTCCCCGTCAATATATGCATTTACAGAAGGGAATTTTTGTAAAGCATAACAACAGGCCTTGGCAAAAAAGCTCATGAAACCAAGGTTTACTCCATGTATTTCTTTGAATTTGTCTTTGAATTTTTTACGGATATCCATGATCGCACCCATGTCCACTTCATTAAAAGTGGTAAGCATGGCAGTGGTATTTTTTGCTTCTACCAGCCTGCGGCTGATCGTCTTGCGCAGGTTACTCATTTTTTCAGGCCTGTCGTTTCGGCTAAATAAAGTAGTTCCCGGCAAACGGCCCGGATTATTCAATGCTTCCAGTACATCCTGCTTCACAATTTTTCCGTTGCTGCCGGATGCAGTGATCGTATTACTGTCGATCATTTTGTCTGCTATGATTGCAGCTGCAACAGGAGTTGCTTTTTTATCAGGAGATGCTGCAGTAGTTGGAACCGGTTTAGTTGTTTCAGCGGCTGTTTTCTCAAAAATAGGTTCAGCAGCCTGCTTTATTTCCGGTGCAGCAGCATCAATGTCAATTGACCCTACAATATCACCGATTGCCAGTGTATCTCCTTCTTTAGCAACCTGTTTAACCAGGCCTGCTTTTTCAGCATTTATTTCAAAAGTTGCCTTTTCACTTTCCAATTCTGCTATTACTTCATCCCTTTCTGCCCATTCACCATCCTTTTTAAGCCACTTTACCAGTGTAACTTCGTTGATACTTTCTCCAACGGCAGGAACTTTTATTTCTATAGACATTGATACAGGTTTAAGTAATGGGCAAATTTCGGGTAAAAAACAGGATTTTTAAAAATTCATTTAGACATAGATGAATGAAATTTTAAACATATCTTATTTTTTATTTATTTAAATTAAAAATCATTACTTTAGGTTATGAAATCTTAATAGATTTTTATTATCTTTATCGCAGTTTAAATATTACAAATTCCATTTACACAAATAAAAATTACCATTTACTAAACAGTATTGAATAATTGGTTTGGTATATGTATTTTAGTAATATTGTTTTTTTAATAATTCTCAAATTCAGGATGTATGGCAAGAAATTTATTTAAAATGCTGATGATAGCCGGTTGTATGCTGGTTTCAGGTTACAGCAATGCACAACTGTACATTAATGGCGCACAGTTCTTCATAGAATCCGGAGCTACTGTTACCGTACAAGGTGACTTAACCAGTAATGTTGACATTTTAGGAACAGGCAAGGTTTTGCTTAAAGGAAGCAGCAACCAGAATGTGGATATGAATAATTTCACAATCCCTGCGCTTGAAATAGACAACGTATCAAATGCCACGTTGATTAGTGCTGCTAAGATCGGGACTAACCTGACTTTCACAAATGGAAATATTATTTTAGGTTCAAATAATCTTACCATGGCCTCCGCTGCTACAATAACCGGCCCTGGCATTAGTAAATTCATCGTAACAAACGGTACCGGCAAGCTGGTTAAAAGTTCACTAGGCGGAGCACCTGGTTTTATTTACCCGGTTGGAAATTCAACGCTTACCTATAACCCGGTAACCATCGTTAATACAGGTACAGTAGATGATATTGCCGTTCGTGCGTTTGGTAGTGCTTTTACAACCGGATTAACAGGAACAGCATTTACAAAAGAAGTAGTAGATGCAAGCTGGGATATCAGTGAAACAACAAATGGCGGAAGTAATCTTTCAGTAACAGCCAGCTGGAATGTAACTGATGAACTGCCGGGTTTCAACAGAACAAAAGCAGGATTATCTTATTATATACCAAGCCCTGTGGGCAATGTTGGCTGGGATCTTTTAAACAGCCAGACAGGTGCAGCATCAGGCAGTAACCCTTACAGTTATACCCGTACAGGCATCACCCAGCTGGGTGCGTTTGCTGTTGGAACCAGGCCGGTTTTGTCACCGTTACTGGTTTCTCCAAAAATATTTCTCCAGGCAAATTATAATACAGGTACCGGTTTCATGACTGATAACCTTCGTACACTTAACCTGATTCCAATTACTGAACCTTATACCGGTGCTACAGGATTTACACATACCGGAAGCGGTGGTGGTGAAACTACACTGGCTTCTATTGTAGGTTCCGGTGCTCCTGCATCTAATGATGCAATTGTTGACTGGGTTTTTGTACAGGTGCATGATGGAACTACAGGAACAGTTTTAAGCAGCAGGGCCGCTCTTTTACAAAGAGATGGTGATGTTGTTGATACTGATGGAACTTCATCTTTAAACATGGCAGGTAATACCGCGGGCAACTATTATATTTCTATCCGTC
>JAGPDJ010000347.1 GCA_018057635.1 Ferruginibacter sp.
TTATGTATAGTTTATTAAGGATTTTGGTAATTTGGTACTTTACCAGGCAATGCTTTTGAAGAATTTATTTGTCATATCGCTTATTTTGTTGATTTCAATCAGCCATTTTGGTTACTATTTTGTGTGCGGTTACCAGCAAAAAAAGGTCAGGAAAGAAATGAAATTGAGGATGCTTGCAAATATAAACAGCACATCACTGGTTGTATTTGAAAAAGCATTGATAGATCCGGAAATAACCTGGAAGGAAAAGGGAAAGGAATTCATCTTGAAAGGTGAAATGTATGATATTGTTAGCATTACTAAAAATGCAGGTAAAACCTATTTTCATTGCATCAATGACAAAGTGGAGAAAAAGCTGTTAAATGACTTTGCCAGAAAGATCGGCAACCAGGCTTCTGGAAGTGCTAAAGGAAAAAAATCTTTGAATCAGATCAAATTTCAATTACAGGATATTGTATTAATAGATTTAAAGGAAGCGTATATTTTTCATGCTTCCCTTTCACATCACTATTATACAGCTGATGAAGCATTGATATTCTCCAGTAAGAAAGTGAGTATTCCTCCACCGCGTTGCTGATTATTTCATAACATTATTTTAGTCATTTTACTGGCAGGCATAGTATGCTTACCAGTGAACCAATTTATTATTATTTAATCTTTTTTATGAAGAAAAGGACAGTATACTGTTTGCTTTTTTTATGTAATTCCCTGTTCGTCTTTTCGCAGAAACGTACAGATACAACAAGTGTTTTGCAAAAAGAAGTAAACCTGGAGGAAGTAGTAGTTTCTGCCAGCAATTTTAATGAGAAGAAAAAAAATATTGCACAAAAGATCGATGTGATCAGTGCTAAAACCATTGCAGCAGCAAATGCGCAGAACACCGGTGACCTGTTAAGCGGCACCGGAAAAATATTTGTTCAGAAAAGTCAGCAAGGTGGCAGCAGCCCGGTTTTGAGAGGTTTTGAAGCCAGCAGGGTTCTCCTGGTTATTGATGGCGTTAGAATGAATAATGCCATTTACAGGAGCGGGCATTTGCAAAACCTGATCACAACCGATCAGAATATGCTCAGCAGGGTGGAAGTGATGTATGGCCCGTCTTCAACCGTTTATGGAAGTGATGCACTGGGCGGAACAATTCAGTTGATAACCAAAGTGCCGTATTTATCCGGAAGTAAAAAAATATTGGTTACCGGAGCTGCGTTTACCCGTTATAGTAATGTAAACAATGAAAAATCAATTCATGCAGATATGAGCATCGGCGGTAAAAAAATCGCCTGGTTGCAGTCTTACTCTTTCAGCAGTTTTGGAGATATGAAAATGGGTGATCAGGACAGGAAAGGTTATCCGGGTTTTGGCAGGCGAAATAAGTATATTGAACAGGTGAATGGAGTGGATACTATTTTAAACAATGCTGATGGCAGGGTTCAGAAATTTTCAGGTTATAATCAATGGGATATCACACAGAAAATATTGTATAAACAAAATGATAAGATCAGCCATTTACTCAATTTTCAGTTGTCAAATACCAATGATGTGCCCAGGTACGACAGGTTGCAGGATACATTTACAACCGGAGCCAATAAGGGCTTGTTAAGGTACGCTGCATGGTATTACGGCCCCCAGAAAAGGATACTGGGCGCCTATGAATTCAATGCTAAAGTTTCTGGTTTTATTCAAGACCTGAAAGTGAATATCAATTACCAGGATATAGAAGAAAGCCGGCAGCAAAGAGAGTATAAAAGATACGACCGGTTCGACAGCCGGGTTGAAAAAGTTAAAGTATGGGGAGCATCTGCAACCGGGAGAAAAATAATGGGTAACAGCGAGATTACCATGGGGCTGGATGCACAACTGAATGATGTAAAATCGCGGGCAACACGTACAAATTTAAATACAGGAGCAGTTTTAAAATTAGATACCCGTTACCCTGATGGAAAAAATACAATGAATAATTTTGGTGTTTTTATCCAGCATATTCACAAGTTTAAAAACAATAAACTGGTATTGAATGACGGGATCCGCTTTCAGGCAGTAACGCTGAAAAGTAATATTATTGACAACTCGTTTTTTAATTTACCCGATACAGTTATAAAACAAAATTATACTGTAGTTACCGGGAATATCGGGCTTGTTTTTTTTCCGCATAAGCATACTACCATTCGCACTTCTATATCTTCCGGGTTCCGTGCACCAAATATTGATGATTTGTCAAAAATATTTGAATCAAGCAGTTCTGCAAGGCAGGTAGTAGTGCCAAATGCAAATATAAAACCGGAGTATACCTATAATATCGACCTGTCTTTGAATCAACGGTTATTTAAAAAATTGAGTCTGGAACTAACCGGATTTTATACCATTTTCCGGAATGGCCTTGTTAAAGCTCCTTATAGATTGAATGGTGAAGATTCGATCATTTATAATGGAGTATTGAGCCAGGTTCTTGCCAGTCAGAACAGCAATGCTGCTTATTTGTATGGTTTTACAGCCGGATTGAATACAGATTATTTTCATGGATTTAATTTTAGCAGTACCTTATCATATAGTTACGGAAGGTTTAAAACAGATGCATCACAGGCTTCTTCTGTTTATGAGAAGCAACCTGGTGGTAAATACCTGCTGGTGAAAAGAAATGTGTCCAGCAAACCGTTAGACCATAACCCGCCTCTGATTAGCAGAACAGTCATTTCTTATATACACAAACGATTCTCAACTGAGTTGTCATTTATGTATAATGGATGGAAATACCTGGATGAATACAATGCAGATGGTGAGGATAATGCACAATATGCCACTGCAGACGGAACACCATCCTGGTATACCTTAAACTGGAAAGGCAGTTTCAATGTTTCTAAATCATTGCAGGTACAACTGGGCGTGGAAAATATCCTGGACAGGAATTACAGGGCTTTTGCCTCCGGGTTTTCTGCAGGAGGAAGAAATTTTCTTATGTCTGTAAGAGCCAATTGGTGATATTGCGGTAAGTATTTTTTTATCCCCGACAGCGGTTATCAACCCTGTCGGCGGATAAAAAATTTATATACTTAAATTAGTGTTGCGGATGGCATTTTTTGATGAATTTCCTATTTGTATCAATAACTATTTAGGATGACCCGTAGCAGGGGAAATCTTTTGAAAACTAAATTAAAGTAACTGCTCTCGGAATATCAGTTCAAATAAATAAAAAAATATTGTAAACCACTTTTGCTGTAAAAATCCCTGCCTGAGTATATCATGGAGGCAGGGATGACAGGGAGTATTATTCCTGGGCGCAATGCCTGCATCTTGGTTCATAAATATCCTTTTCACCCAAGAGTACCTGGCCGCCACCGGCAACTTTTCTGTAACTGATATTGGCAATATTGCCGCATTTCATACAAATAGCATGCAGTTTGGTTATGTAATCAGCCTTAGCCAGCAGGTTGGGCATCTGGCCAAACGGGT
>JAGPDJ010000348.1 GCA_018057635.1 Ferruginibacter sp.
TATCTGCTGCAGATGGTTATAAAACACTGTTGTGGGATATTGACCCACAGGGTTCTTCATCATTTTATTACCGGGTGAAAACTAAAACACATCCCGGCATAAAAAAACTGATCAGCAAAGACGGGCATCTGGAAGATGCAATTAATGCTACTGATTTTGAATTACTTGATATCATTCCTGCTGATAATGCTGCGAGGAGTTTTGACATCATGCTGGAAGAAATGAAAGGTTCAAAGAATAAACTGAAACACCTGTTAAAGACCTTTGAACATGAATACGATTTTGTATTTATTGATTGCCCGCCGGGATTCAGCGCATTGAGCGAAAATATTTTTAGTGCGGCAGATATTGTGCTGATGCCCGTTATACCTACTACTTTGTCAATCAGGACTTATAATATGGTGAAAGATTATTTTAAAGAAAAAGACCTTGATTTAAAAAAGATGATGTGCTTTTTTACCATGACTGATCTTCGTAAGAATATGCACAATGAAATAATGGATGAACTTTATAAGGATAAACGCTTTTTTCAGAATTATATTCCTTACCTGAGCGATGTTGAAAAAATGGGATTACACAAAGCACCTGTGATGGAATTTGCCAACAGCAGTTATGCGGCAACCTGTTACAGGGAATTGTGGACAGAAATAAAAGAAGGGGTTTTATAATTTCTTGATCATCAAAAAATGTAGCTTTATTTATAGTAAGGTAGCATAGAATTTTATTGATTTTCATGATACAATCCAAATTGTTTTGCATGTTGCAATAAAATAAAAATAAAACCTGAATTTGAAAAAGCTCGTCATTGCGAGGAACGAAGCAATCTTTAATGAAAATAATATCAGGTATAGATTGCTTCGTTCCTCGCAATGACGGCCTCATGTAAATTTTAAAAAATCCTAACCCGGATTTTATCTTATAATTGTATCCGGATTTTGTCGCAACTTTACAACTAACACTAATTATAATATATGAAAAGAGAATTAGCAAGCTGGTACAGCCCATCATTACAAAAAGAAATGCCTATTGCAGCTTATGGCGATTATGGATTTGCATTGTTACTGGTTCCAACAGCAGCAGCAGATTATCTTGAGTATGAACGCTTTCAGCTAATGGATACATTGGCACCTTATATCAATAGTGGCAAGGTAAAAGTTTTCTCCATCAACAGCATTAATAAAGAAAGCTGGCTGAATAAAGAAATGCAGGGTGAACATAAAGGAATCAGGCATAACCAATTCAACAACTATGTATTTGATGAAGTAGTGCCATTTATAAGAACCAATACATCTGCCGAAACACCGATCATCACCTGCGGAGCTTCTTTTGGTGCTTTGCATAGCATGAACCTTTTCCTGAAAAGGCCCGACCTGATAAACGGTGTTATTGCCATGAGTGGTGTTTACGACCTTTCAGAATACACAGACGGATTTTTTGATGACCAGGTATATTTTAATTCTCCTCAACATTATAAACCAAACCTTACTGACAACTGGTACCTGGATAATATTCGCAAAAGCAGTCACATACATATATTAACTGGTAGCGGAGATTACGAAGATCCGAATGCCTCCAGGAGGTTTTCTGAAGTTTTGCACAACAAAGGCATTCCACATGATCTTGATATTTGGGGACCGGAGTGGAAACATGACTGGCCTACCTGGAAAGCCATGTTACCTGCTTATCTTGAAATGAAATTTTAATAATTTTTACATTCAGAAAAAGAGGCTGTCTCAAAAATCTATTTCAATGTCATTCCGAACGTAGTGAGGAATCTGCTGAACAGAATATCTCTGTTGGAAGAGATCCCTCGTTCCTCGGGAAGACAAATGAAATTTTTGAGACAGCCTCTTTTATATTTCAGAGATCAACTATTGTTTTACGATCTTATATGTTTTTCTTTCATTACCGGGCAAAATAACTTCCAGAATATATATTCCCGCTGCCATAGATCCCATTTCAATTATTTCTGTAAAAGGCCCTGCAGTTTTATTTGCAGTCTTTTTCCAGATGCGGGTACCATTCAGATCAAGTAATGATAACTGCAAGGTTCCTGCCAAGATGTTATTAATTTGTATCCTGGCTGCTGAAGCTACCGGATTAGGATAAACGCTTACCGGGCTGGCGGTTACTATTGTAACAGGATCTTGTGCACCTGTTGATTCTGTTATAACTGTATTACTTCTTGAAGTTCCTGTCTGATTAAATATCATACGGGTTATATTAAAACCTCCTACCTCTACATAAAACCTTAGTGTTTTAATACCTGCTGTTAACGGGATATTGGGAATTGAAACATTTTGCCAGTTTTGATAACCACCCGTGGTAGGTACTGCTATGGTTGCTATGGTTACTCCATCCATTTCAACCCTGCAGGAAGCAACTGAACTGAATGTTGAAACCCGGGCAATTAATGTATAGGTACCGGCACTGGTTACATTAACCGTGTACTTTGTCCATTCACCATCATTTGTCCAGCCCAAAAATGCGGTACCTTCTGTAGCTGTTTGCAAATCAACTGCTTCGGAAGGCCTGTAGAAACCGCCTGAATTACCTGCCGTGGCATCATAATAAGCAAGGTTCTGCCCGCCATTATCATAATCTTCAATTTCAATAGTTCCGGGAATTGGCAGCGGTGTTCCGCTATATGGGGTATTGGTGGTACCGCTAACGGTTACCTGTACAACATCCGTTGCATTTGCTCCGTTATTATCAGTTACTTTCAGCTCAAAAGTGTAAACACCCTGCACCAGTGAATTTACAGTTGTGATCGCTGAATTTACACTGGCAATAGAAAATGTAGCCGGGCCTGTAAGTTTAGTCCATGTATATGATGCAATGGTTCCGTCAGCATCAGTTCCACTACCGCTAAGGGTTACACTATTTACAGGTAAAGTAATTGATTTATCTGTACCAGCATTTGCAACTGGAGGCTGGTTTGAAACAGCATTTACGGTAACCTGGACTGTATCCCTTCCAATTGCACCAATACCACCATTATTGTCTGTTACCCTCAGTTCGAATTTATAAATTCCCTGTACAAGAGCGGTAACATTTGTGGTTGATGCAGTTGATGTGGAGATCGTTCCTCCTGAAGGGCCGGAAACTTTTGTCCACAAATAAGAAGTGATAGATCCATCGGGGTCTGTACCGCTTCCAACAAGGGTAGTGGTATTTGCCGGCAACGTTATAACCTTGTCTGCCCCGGCATTTGCAACCGGCGCCTGGTTGGCAGTATTAACTGTTACCTGCACGGTATCTTTGTCTGTGGCCCCGGCATTATCGCTTACTGTTAGTTGAAAATTATAAACTCCCTGAACAAGGCCTGTTAGATTTGTTGTTGCTGAAGATGCTGATGCAATTGTTCCGGAAGCAGGGCCGGATATTTTTACCCAGGTATAGGATGTTATTGTTCCATCGGCATCAGATCCGCTGC
>JAGPDJ010000349.1 GCA_018057635.1 Ferruginibacter sp.
ATCCACAGGTTTCTATGAATTATGGTATTACCAGCATTCCTGCTATATTATTTGTTAAGAATGGAGAAGTAATTGATAAGCTGGTTGGTGCTCAACCTAAAGCTAATTTTGTGAAAAAGATTGAGGCGCATAAATAATATTGAAAATATTATCTCATAAAAAATCTCCTTTTACCAAGGAGATTTTTTTAATTAACAGGTTTTAACTTTTATTTTAATGTTGAACATTTTCCAAAGCTTTTGGATCATGTTTGTGTTTAAAAAATATGAAGAAAAGCACAGCAACTACCAGTACATAAGCGGCAAAAGCCTGCCATATTCCATGCCAGTCGCGGTTGCCATCTGCAGAAGTATAATATTGCTGAATCAACCATCCGCTGATCAAAGCGCCGAAAACCGCACCTACCCCATTAGTAACCATCATAAATAAGCCTTGAGCACTGGAACGAATGCTTGAATCAGTGGTAGTTTCAATAAAAAGCGATCCTGAAATATTGAAAAAATCAAAGGCCATTCCATAAACAATACAGGAAAGAATGATCATCCATAAGCCTGCAGCAGGATCACCATAGGCAAAAAGCCCGAATCGTAATACCCAGGCAAACATAGATATCAGCATTACATTCTTGATACCAAATCGTTTTAAAAAGAAAGGGATCGCCAGGATAAACAAGGTTTCGGAAACCTGGGATATGGACATGATAAGTGTTGATCTTTTTACAACTATTGAATCGGCATACAATGGATTTTTAGCAAACTCCGACAAAAACACATCTCCATACATGTTGGTTAATTGAAGTGCTGCTCCTAAGAACATTGAAAAAAGAAAGAACAAGGCCATTTTTGAACTCCCAAACAAAGCAAAAGCTTTTAAACCCAGTTTTTCAATCCAGGTGGCATTTTCATCAATGCTTTTAGGGGGAGCACATGCCGGAAGTGAAAAAGCATATAAACCCAGCACAATTGCAGAAGCTGCAGAAATGTAAAACATATTTCCGGATGCTTTATTGCCGGTTAAATTGGTAAACCACATGGCAACTATAAAGCCAATTGTTCCCCAAACCCTGATGGGCGGAAAGACTTTTACCACATCATAATTGCTGTTCTTTAAAATAGTATATGAAATTGAATTAGACAATGAAATGGTTGGCATGTAGCATAACATTGCACCAAATATAATCCACCAAAATGTTGCAGGGTCTTCTACAGAAGGTATATAAGCTAAAAACAATGCACCTAAGATATGCAGTATACCATATAATTTTTCAGCATTTATCCATTTATCTGCTATAATGCCGGTAATAGCAGGCATGATGAGTGAGGCAAATCCCAAAGTAGAAAAAATTGCACCGAATTCTGCTCCGCTCCATTGTTTTGTTCCAAACCAGTAGTTTCCAACAGTGATCAACCAGGCACCCCAAACAAAAAACTGCAAAAAACTCATCATTGTGAGCCGAAATTTAATACTCATATAGCTTTATTTTAGTAAAATTAATCCGGGCACTGTATCTTATTAAATTGCTTAACAGGCAACCGATCATTCATACCGGAAGATAACATTTATAAAGAAATGCCGGCAACCTAATGCTATCTTTTTTTGTTATTCATTTGCAAGTGTTTTACCAATAAACCAATGAACCTTAATAACTTTGCAAAAAAACAGGAAATATGCCTACTTCCATTGATATCCTTTTACAAACTACCGGTGATACTATCTTGCAATCTATAGCAGAAAAAGTAAAAAACGGAAACCGCATTTCAGATACTGATTGTATCACGCTTTTTGAAAAAGGTAGCCTGGCATTTGTCGGCTCACTGGCAAACCATATTAGGGAAAAATTACACGGCAATAAAGTTTATTTCAACCGCAACTTTCATATTGAACCAACCAATGTATGTGTGTTCAGCTGTAAATTCTGTTCTTATTCCCGTTTATACGCCCATAAGGAAGAAGGATGGGAACTGAGTATTGATGAGATGCTGGAAATGGTAAAAAAATATGACGGCAAACCGATCACGGAAGTTCATATTGTAGGAGGTGTTCACCCAAAAATGAACCTGGAGTATTTCATTGAACTGATACAAAAGATACATGCACACCGGCCCGGCCTTCACCTGAAAGGTTTTACTGCCGTGGAACTGGATTATATGTTCCGCAAAGCAAAGGTATCTGTAGAAACAGGCATGCAAATGCTGAAAGATGCCGGTTTGCAATCATTACCGGGTGGTGGTGCAGAAATATTCCATCCGGAAATCAGGGAACAGATCTGTGCAGATAAAGTTAACGGTGAAGGCTGGTTGCAAATTCATGAAGCAGCACACAAACTGGGCATGCACAGCAATGCTACCATGCTTTATGGCCATATTGAAAAATATGAACACCTGGTTGATCATATGAGCAAACTCCGCAACCTGCAGGACAAAACCGGAGGTTTCAATACATTTATTCCCTTAAAGTTTCGCAATGAAAATAATGATATGAGCCATATTCCCGAATCAACAATTACAGAAGATATGCGGCTGTATGCCATTGCGAGGATCTACATGGATAATTTCCCTCACTTAAAAGCCTATTGGCCAATGCTGGGCCGGCAAAACGCCCAATTATCCCTTTCTTTTGGTGTTAATGATATAGATGGAACCATTGATGATTCAACAAAAATCTATTCAATGGCCGGGAGCGAAGAACAATCTCCTTCCATGACAACCGAACAACTGGTTATGCTGATTAAGCAGGTTAACAGGCAGCCAGTAGAAAGGGATACTTTGTACAACGAGATCAGGGATTATAGTAATGTAAATTCATTTTCGGAGATGGGGATGAATTAGGAGGACGATTTAATTGTTTACAGGTTTTGGAGTTTAGAAGGTTTAGTGTTTATTTGAATCAGACATTAGTTTCAAAAATTCATTTTACCCGTTAACTTCTCATCCATAATCCAATTAACTTTTCAACTAATTAACTAGTTAACTATTCTCCTAATAAACCGGCACATAAAAAAAGCCCCGGAAAAAATTCCGGGGCTTTTTATTATTGAGATAATTATTAGAAATTCCTTACAGTCATTTCCACTCTCCTGTTCTTGGCACGGCCTGCTGCTGTTTTGTTATCAGCAACTGGTTTAGATTCACCGTAACCTGTAGAATTTGTACGTGTTTCAGGTACACCTTTGCTAACCAGGTAATCTTTTACCGCTTTTGCACGGTTATCAGACAATGTTTGGTTTTTAGCATCGTCACCCTGAGCATCTGTGTGGCCATCAATCTGGATCTGGAACAGATCATCAGATTTTACGATTGTAGCAACTTCATCCAGAGATTTGAAAGATTTAGGTAACAATTTAGCGCTTCCAGATGCAAAGAATACATTCTTGGCAGCCATGTTAACTTTTTCAATTACTTCTTTGGTAATTTCAGGACAACCCTG
>JAGPDJ010000350.1 GCA_018057635.1 Ferruginibacter sp.
TGTCAAAATCTATCCAGTTCCATTGCTGTCCGTCGCGTGGTTCCGTAAGCGGAGCAACGGTTAATTCATCAAAAGAGGGTATGCCTGTTTCCGTTAAATTATTCTTGTAAAGATAATCCGGTAACAGTGTTCCATTAACAGGTCCGCTACCAATAAAAAGGTCAATGTCTTTATCGTCGTCGAAATCAGACCAGCTGGCAACCGTATAAGCTCCCGGCCCCTGGCAAATGATGGAGGTATCAATTCGTTCGAAGGAGCCATCTCCCTTGTTATGCAGCAGTTTGTTATTGTCTGTAATGGCAATAAAATTATATGGAGCGGCCAGGATAACATCTGCATAACTGTCATTATCATAATCACCCCAGGCGCAGCTCCAGGCGCGAAGTGCAAGGCTGTCTGCCAATGGCCCTTCCAGGTTTCGTTCAAAAGTACCGTCACCCTTATTAGTAAATAACGATGAACCCCTGTTGTTACCACCTGAAATAAAACAATCAATATCACCATCATTGTCATAATCTGCCCAGCTATTGCCAAGTCCGGCTGTAGTAATTAATCCGCTATTGGTGACTTTGGTAAAATTGCCATTCCCTTCATTATGATATAATGCTTTCCTCACCACAAATAAGTCAAGCAGGCCATCATTGTCATAGTCTATCCAGCTTGCCCCCTGGTAGAAGGTTTCAGGGGTATCGCTGAAAATGGGGTTCGCCGGATCAGTGATTTTTGAAAAGGGTTGAGCAAGAACAGTAAATGTTAGACAAAAACATAGCGGGGTTAGTAAGAGGTATTTCATAGCTTTTGTGATTAGGTGGAGAAATAAAGTCCTCAAATATCTATGCACCATCTTCTAAACGGGTTCTGTCCGATAATATCAGACCTCATTTTCGGCTTTTCATACTAAAAGACTGCTTCAAATGGAAGATTTATGATGTATGGTTTTCATTATTGAGTGAAATAGTCCCCGAATCCAGCCATCCTTTTTTAAGAGCACTTAACCTTTTTTATTACAAATACTAAACAGAAGGTTAATTGACAAGCACATTTTGCTGGTACTTTTTAAATTCAGTCGGAGACATACCGGTATATTTTTTAAAAGAAACATTGAAAGTGGCTTTATTTTGAAAGCCAGCATCAAAAGCAATACTCAGTATTTTTTCCTGTTCATATTCAGGGGAGAGTAATAGTCGTTTTGCTTCATTAATACGATAAGAATTGACAAAGTCAGCATAATTCTGATTCAGGTTTTCATTGATGATCTGTGAAAGGTGATGGGAGGAAACACCTGCCTTTTCGGCCAAATGCTGAATCTTCAGGTTGCTGTCGAGGTAGGGTTTTTCTTCCTGCATAATTTGCAATAGCCTGTTGAGCAACAAACCGGCCTGATCTGTTTTTAGCGATGACCTTGCATACTTTGTTTCCGGTAGTTTACTGTTTCTTATAGTGGTACTGCCAAAGATCTCAGGTTGATGAAATCCCAGGTAACCTACCGTATAGATGAATGTCGTCATAGAAAAAGAAATCAGGTAATCATATTCCAACCTGATTAAGCCTGACCAGGCAAGCATCCAGTAGCTCCATACGGCAATAGTAAAACCTGCATAAAGCCAGGCTACTTTTTTCAGCCAGGAGTTTTTTACAAATTCATCTTTCCCTGCAAATTTGTTCAATTGCTGTTGATCGTTTCGCACAAGCAGGAAGATAGCAATGCCATAAATTGCCAGGCTTATGTTCTGTAAATGAGTGAAAAGAAGCAATACTATTTCGATCAATCTATCATGTGAAAAAAAGTGATTTCGAAGCCATTCAATTCTTCCAAATAAACTCCTGATAATAAATGGAACCAGGAAAAAATATTGAATAACGGCCGGTATAAAATGGATGGCATATTTCTTTGGCAGGCATCCCTTTTCCAGCTTATACAGGTAGAAATAAATTAGGGGTCCAAATAAAAAGGTGAAAGGTACAGTCCACCAATTCATCCAAATAAATTTAGTTGCATAGCCACTCCAATAGGCAACATAAAATGCCATCATAAATCCAAACAATAGCAATACAACAGCAAGAAGTGTATTTGCTTTGCGGTCACCCTTTTTATGGAGGAAGAGCGCAATGGCAAGAAATATTCCCTGGATGGCAGCTACCAGGAACAGCGTTGTCCATCTGTCAAGTGAAGCTTCCTGCATACTTTAAAATTGTGATGTGAATCTACAAGAAATGTCAAACAGGGATGAGCAGTTATTGTCATTGTTTTGCAAGATGTAACATTTCAAAGTTGTTTTAATGAGGCATGGCAGGGTTAACGGTTTTTGTTTGATGAAGTTTGTTGAAGCCTGCTTCGCCATTTGTTAGTGTAATCTATTTCTAGAAATTCCAATTTACCCAGGTTTTGGGTGCATACCAAATTGTCTCTGCTCAAGACATTATCTTAAAAATGGCTTTCTAAAACGGGCACGTAAAGGACGCAATGCTCGCAGAGCCGGATTGAGTAGTTTTTCTTGGCGGGTTTTGCGACCGTTTTGAGACAAACAATATAATTGAAGCATGATCTCTTTGTGAGCAGCGATTCCAAATAACCAAATATTTAAACAGAACTTGCTTGGGAATTTGGTAGGGTGTACGACAAAATGAATATAGATTATTGGGTGTTGAAATTGAGTATTGAGTATTTGAGTAAGTGAGTAAAGTAGCGTAGTGATTACAGAATAGGAAGTGATCGGCTTCGCCGCAACAATTTAACCATTTAGCAATTTAACCCACCAACCATTGCTTTATAAGATGAACGAATTGTCATATACCCGTTTGACAGGCACCCCAAGATTCTTCTGTTACTTCTTTTGTAACTATTGTATTAGTTTGTGCCACTTTTCACCGATAAATCTGTATTATGATCATTGAAAACCGAATGGTGGTCACCCTTAATTACCGTCTCACTGTTGATGAAAACGGACAGGAAACAGAAGTAGAAAAAACGTCCGTTGAAAACCCGTTTGTCTTTTTGTTTGGAGCCGGTCAGTTGCTTCCTGATTTTGAAATGAATCTTGCTGGAAAAGCTGCAGGCAGCAATTTCGATTTCCTGATAAGTGCGGAAAATGGATATGGATTGAGTGATGCCCAGAATATTGTTCCGGTACCTATCAGTGTCTTTGCCGGTGCCGATGGAAAACCGGATCCTGGTTTACTGGTGGTAGGGAATACAGTACCGATGTCTGATAATGCAGGCAACAGATATGAGGGAAAGATTAAAGAGGTAAATGATGACAATGTGGTAATGGATTTCAACCACCCGCTTTCTGACAGAACATTGCATTTTACAGGAGAAGTTATTGATGTGCGTTTGGCAACGCTGGAAGAGCTTCAGCATGGTCATGTGCATGGGCCGGGCGGGCATCATCATTGATTGCTGTCAGTGAATTATGA